>JAIOQJ010000339.1 GCA_021413475.1 Planctomycetota bacterium
GCATCATGACTTCGTGATTGCCGCGTAGCGCGATCAGTTGCCCGGCGAGGTGGAGGTCGATCAAACGGTCGAGGACGCCCTTCGTGTCGGGCCCGCGATCGACGTAGTCGCCCAGCGTGATGACCATCTCGCCCGGCAATAGTTGGACTAGCTCCAGGAGATGATCCAGAGCGGTCCGGCAGCCGTGGATATCGCCAATCGCGAGAAGCCGCATTTGAACACTCCTTGTTGCGCCAATCGAGCGGGGTTGCGTGTGCGCCCCGGGGATTCACACGGGGCGCTCACGCAACCCGCTCGATTAAGGGTATTATCGCAAACAGGTCACTGTTCCGCCATTCCGGGAATGTCGCGCAAGTGATTGACGCTCTCGCGTCTTCCAAATAATCGTTTCCATGTCGAGAAAAATCGGGTTACAATCCCATTTTCTAAAAGCCAAAACCGTATCGGGGCCCCTCACCATGATCGGATCGGCAGTCCTCGGCTTCTGTAAGCACGCAACCAAACATAAACAAGTTCTGGGCGGTCTGTTGCGCCTCGCGATGAATGGGGCGAGCATGGCCGTCCCTGGCGCGGGCTGGGCCGTGGGCCTCGTTGGCGAACTGATCGGCCACGGGCCGTCCCGATTGACGGACCCGACGATCGCGATTCCCGGCGTGAAAAACCTTGGCGAAATCATCGGCGACGAGGAACTTGAACAGATCGACGGCTGGATGTCCCGCGTTTCCGAATCCATGAAAGGCGTGGTCGAGCGCGTCGAGAAAATGATCGAGAGCGTGGACAAGGAGACGATGGACAAGGTGACGGCGAAGATCAAGAAATTGCTCACCGAGAAGAAGGAATTAGGCGAGGAGTTCGACAAGTGCTTGAAGGAAGTCCGGCAGCACACCCTGTCGCTGTCGCGAATTGAGGAAAAGCTGGACGAGCATTTTCATGTGCAGAAGGGCATCGCCGCCGGGATGGAGGACATCAAGTCGATGCTGGCTGATGGCCCCTCGATGCGCGACTGGGAAGAATTCCGGCGAGTTCGCCCCGATGCCTTGGAAGCGGTCAGCGAAGCGGACGAACATTTCCTGGCCGGCCGTCGCGAAGACGGTTTGCGATTGCTTCTCGGCCTGGTGCAACAACGCGGCGTGGGGCAGCAGACCCTGGCACGCCACGTCGGCCTTCTGTGCGCGGCCGAGGGCCGGATCGACGACGCCCGCAAACATCTGACAAGCGCGGGCCAGGCCAGCCCGTCGGCCTCCATCACTCGTTCGCTGATGCAGCTATCCACCCTCTCGACGAAGACGAACGGCCTGAAGGTCTGGCGCACCTTGCCGCGCGGTTTCGTCGTTGATCGCCGTTACCGCATCGAGTCCGAAGTTGGCCGCGGCGGCATGGCCAGCGTCTATCGGGCCGTGGGTGTCGATCGCGTCAACCGCGGTAAAGTGGTCGCCCTGAAGGTGCCGGCTCCGGGCCTGATGGATAACGAAGAGACTTCGCAACGGTTTGTGCAGGAGATTGAAGTCTCACAGAAACTGAGTTCAGGGAATCATCCCCACATTGTCCCGACGCACAATTATGTCCTTTTCGAAGATCCGTTCACCCGCAAAGAGCTTTACGCCCTCGTCATGGAGTTTGTCGAGGGATGCAGCCTGATGTACTACCTCTCCGAGCGCGCGTCCCGGAAGAAGCCATTGAAGCCGAACGAGATTCTCCATTTTCTGAAGCCGGTTTGCGAGGCTCTCGATTTCGCCCACCAGCAACGGCCGACCGTACTGCACCGCGATGTGAAACCGCACAACGTCATGGTCGGCCGTGATGGCGCGATCCGGCTGATGGACTTCGGCATCGCCCGCATCCTCGACTCCGCCCAGGATTCCTTGACTCGTTCCGGTCAGGCGGTCGGCACGCCGGCCTACATGCCCCCTGAGATTCTCTCACCTGGTTCGCCGATCGATGAACGGACCGACGTGTATCTGGCCGGCAATCTGCTTCTCGAATTGATGACGTTCTCTCCGACAGGTAACGCCGAGGATCGAGATGATTGCCCGGCGGCATGGATCGACCTGATCGCCGATTCAATGAACCGCGTGCGAAGCAAACGGCCCGCCACGATCCGAGAGTTTCTCGATCGGCTGACGCCGCGGAAGGTGGATGTGGTCGCGGAGCCGGAACCCGCCTATGCGGAGCCGATCCACGTACAACCCGCCGCTCCCAAAGTTGCCACGCCGAAATCGACCATCGTGGTCGCCACGGATGGCAGCGGCGATTTCACTTCCATCCAGAAGGCGATCAAGAACTCCACCTCCGATGCGCGGATCTTTGTCCGGCCCGGCACTTACCGCGAAAGCGTCTATCTCGAAGGGGAGCGTTCCCTGCTCGGCGACGGGCCACGCAAGCAGATTATCATCGAACATCAATCCGAATCGTCGCTGACGCTTGCGGATCACGCGTCGGCGAAGGGGCTAACGCTCCGCCAGGTGAAAGCGCCCGGGTATTCGCCTAGCGCGAAACCGTGCGTCGCTTTCGATCGAGGCGATCTGTTGCTTGAGGATTGCGACCTCTCTTCGATCAACTCAACGGCCCTGAGCATCGCGGTGGATGGCGCACGCGGCACGGTGCGAAACTGCGTGATTCACGATAGTGCGACCTTCGGCACGCTTTGCAGCGGCCGCACGTCCTGTCGCTTCGAACGCTGTGAATTTGCCCG
Source organism: Planctomycetota bacterium (assembly GCA_021413475.1). Taxonomy (GTDB): domain Bacteria; phylum Planctomycetota; class Planctomycetia; order Gemmatales; family Gemmataceae; genus JAIOQJ01. The sequence continues at coordinate 2,693 of JAIOQJ010000339.1, forward strand.
CTGCGCCCTCACCGCGGTCGTTTGCGATACCGGCAGCCGGATCAACCTTCGCGATTGCCGGATCCACCAGGGCCAAGCCGGCGGACTGCTTGTCTCCGATCCGGATTCGCTCGCCACGCTGGAAGTTTGCGAAATCGACCACAATAACAGCAACAACATTGAGATCAAGAAGCAGGCGAAAATCGATCTGCTGACGTGCAAGATCCATTCCTCGGGCTTCACCGGCATCTGGTTCAGCGATCGCGCCGGTGGGAAGATCAAGGATTGCGACATCCACTCAAATAAAGGGTCCGGCTTTGAAGTCGAGAATCGCAGCGATCCCGATATTCGCATGTGCTCGGTCCACGACAACGTGCAAGATGGATTTTTATTCCACACCGAAGCACGCGGCGTCGTTGATCGTTGCGACATCACCGACAACAAGCTCAACGGCGTCGAGATCAAGACGCTGGCCAACCCGCTGATCAGCAAGTGCAAGATCGTGCATAATGGCTCACCCGTCTACGTCCATAGCAATGGCAAGGGCCGCGTCGCCGACTGTGACCTTCCCCAAGGGGCGACGGTCGAAGCCGCCAAACCTGAATCCCAAGGCGGTGGTTGCGCCTTGCTGATCGTCTTGGTTCTCGTGTTCCTGGGCGTGGGACTTTACAACAATTGGTGGGGGGCTCTCGACGAAAAGAAGAAAAGGCCATACAGCCCAACCACTACGCAGCAGTACGTCGATCCCTACTCCAAGACGCCTAAGAGTGAAGAGAAGAAATCCGACGGCAACCATCTTGACGGGAAGAGGTACGATGATGAGAGGAAATTCTACGACGAAAAGAAACCCGAAGCCCCAAAAGTCGCACCGATACCCCCGGACGAACTGAAAACCGACGGCGATTTTAACAGGAAGTTGCCGGACCCGGGATTGGATTCGCCAAAGTAGGAAAACGCGAGTCTCCGGAAGCCCTGCGATTCGCGGCTAAACAACCGACGTTTAGCCGCGAATCGCAGGCTTCCGTAGATTCGCGCGGCAGCGACAATCACTTCCCAAGCAGCCACTCGATTACTTCAGCGTCCTTGAGTTTCTCCGGTGATCGCTTGATCCGATCCTTCGCCCCGGCCGCGTCGTAGGCCGCTTTGCTCAATTCGCCTGTGTGCGTCCCCTTGTGGTTATGCACGAGTAGGTCGTGCGGAGCGCAGAGAGCCACCAGCGCGGGAACGCCGCCGAACTTGACGATGCCCGGCAGCATCTCTTCGTCATCGACCGATTTGATGTTCTCGAAACGGAACTGGTTCAGGTCAAGCGACGTGCGAGCGACATTGTCGCCGGCGAGCGCGCGAGCGGCGGCGGCCCAAACTCCCACTTGCTCCCAGCCGACCAGATGCAGCGTTTTGCAATTCGGGTGCGACTTCGCGAAACGGATCGCGGTCAGGATGTCGTGAACCCGCTGGGCGAACACCGAGCGGTTGTAGCCATAGGTGAATCCCGCATATTTGGTGTCGACGGGGAACGGCTTCTCTCCCATCAGTTCACCGGTCTGGAACAAGTCGGGTGCGAGAATCGCGGCCTTGCGAGCCAGGATCGCCTTGGCGGCCGGGACAAGTTCACCCTTGGCGAACAAGCTCGCTTTTCCCTTGGGATGGAGCCAGAGGACGACCGTGCCATTGAAATCAGCACCGATGACGGTGACGATCGGCATGGCCTCATTCGCTCCTTTGCGGCTGACAACTGACCGATGCACGATCTCGCCACTCGCCAGTTTGATCTCCGAGTGAATCTTTTTCACTTCGACATCTTCGGCACGCGGCAACGCATCGTTTACCATCACGTTCAGGGCCGTGCCAACGACATGGCGGAATTCCGTGAGCGATTTCATGTCCTTCGGTTCGAGAGCCTTGAGTTGCTTCTCGGCCGCTTCGGTCATCACTTTCCTCAAGCCGGCGGCATCGAGTTCATCCTTCGGGCGGGGGTGCTTGTCGTCGTAGACCGACAGTTCTTTCGTCGGCACAGGTTTGAACGACGATTCCGCCACGACGTTCTTCTGTTTCAAAAGATGCTCGTTGAACCAGTTGTACATGAACTCGCGTGCCACCTGATTGTAATTGTGTCCGAACTGCGGCCAGGTGCGGGCGGCGACCAGGTTCTCGGCATCGTAGAGCTTGTAAAGTTTCTTGAGTTCCGGCAGGCCCTTGGTTTCAATGTCGATCGTCCAATCCTTGGCGGCGCTCATCGCCAGCGGCTTCGGAGCGAACAAGCCGGCGATTTCGACGTTGCCGGTGCCGACACGCAGATACGAGCAATTCTCACAGGCGCAACCGCCTTGCATCGCGGTCGAAACCATCACGGCGGGAAAGGCGACGGCCGGTCGGGGGTCGATGGCGCAGAGAATGAACGTCTGGGTCCCCCCGCCACTCGCCCCGGTAACGGCGATCTTCTCCGGATCGACATCCGGCAATGAAGCGAGAAAATCGAGGGCGCGGATGCTGTTCCAGGTTTGCAAACCCATGAAGTTCTGCGAACGTAGCTCGGCCTCGGCATCGGTGAAGCCCGTCCGATGCTTGAACGGCTGCGAGTCGGCATAGCCGACCATGTCGTAATGGAAGACGACGATCCCCATGCGGACCAGGCCGACGCATTTTGCCTGCAGCGGGAAGCGAGCGCTCTCGGGCGTCTTTTCCGCTCCGTCGGCCAGTTCTTTCTTCACTTTGGCGTCGCCGGCATCGTGGAATCGGCCGCCGTTGGGGCCTTCGGACGGCCAATGACCATGCGGATTGAGTACCGCCGGACGCTTGCCTTCGACTTTACCCGTTGGTCGATAGAGATTCCCCGAAACGTAATGGCCGGGCATCGAGGAAAAATAGACCTTTTCGATCGTGTAGCCGTCCATTTGGATCTTGCCATGAATCACGGGATTCAAGGGCGTCTTCTCGGGCATCGGCCAGAGGCCGAGGCCTACCAGCATCTGTTCGCGCACCTTTTTCGAGCGTTCGTTCCAGCCTTCCTTCGTGACCGGCGGTGTGAACGGGAAGTAACCATTGTAATCCTTTGGCTTGCCGAGCCGGCTATCGGAACATTTTTCACCGGAAGGAAATACCTTCGCCGGTTCGGCATCGGCGGCAAAAGCCGACGCGGTGAGGAAGAGAATGGCATAAACAGGCAGGAATTTCATGGCGTGGTGTCCCAAGAAGAACAGGCGAGGTAGGCAATAGGGTAAAGCGCGTGGGTTCCCGGGTCAAATAGTCTTTTCTCTTGCCCAGATTCCGGAGATTGTTTATGGGCGTCGTGTTCGTCGCTTTGTTAACCCGACGCGCTAGCGAACCATGATCCCGCGTCGAACGAAAAACCGCGCCCGAGCGGCCTGCCTGTGGATGCTCGGCAGCATCGTCGCGGCAAGCCTCACCGTCGGGCTATTAATCGATCAACGTTGGGTCGATGTTCGCGATCCCGAATACGTGATGCGTGAATCGCGTCTCAAAGAACTCATCAAAGAAACGCCCGAGCGGCCATTGGTGCTGGCGCTGGGAAGCTCGCGGGTGGCGAACGGTCTGCGCCCGCAGCGGGTGATGAACGCCTTGGGCGGCGAAGCCATCGTCTTCAATTGCGGCATCCCCAAGAGCGGGCCGTTCTTGCAGCGGATTTATCTGGAGCGTCTCTGGGCCGAGGGGGTCCGACCGGATTACCTGATTTTCGAAGTGATGCCGGCCTTTCTGGACGAGCGCCAAGTCTACAACGAACTGCGTTTCATGGATTCCGAACGGCTTGACGCTCATGAGATCGCTCAACTCGGTTATACGCCATCGACTCTGGGGAGTTCCTGGAAGAAATGGACTGCTTCCCGGGTGCTGCCCTTCCCCCGATATTCCGCTGATGTCTGCGAGACTTTGGCAATCGATTTCCTGACCAGGAACGACGAGAAATTCCGCGAAAACTCATCAATCGATCCCCTTGGCTGGCGTGCGAGAGATTGCTCTCCCGAGGAACGCCCACAGAGGATTGCTCTCGCTCACGCCCAGTACGATGCCGCATATCAAAATTTCCGACTTTCCGTTGCTGCCGTTAAACGATTGGAACAACTGCTCGATTTTTCGAAAAGTCGAGGGATTCCCGTGGCTATCCTCCTCATGCCCGAGGGGAGCGAGTTCCGAGACCGCACGGGTGACGAGATGAAGGAGGCGCTCAACGATCTCATGGATCGCTGCCGACGCGACCATAATGCCACCGTCATCGACGCTCGTACCTGGATTACCGACGACGGCCTCTACGATATGCACCATCTCAGCCCCGCCGGAGCCGCCGCGTTTTCTGACCGACTTGCTCGTGAAGGCTTGCCTGAATTGTTGGCCAAGGGGCGTGCTTCTGCGAGGGCTTTAAATCGGTAGGCTGCCGTGTTTATCACTTCCTCCACGTTTATTGCAAATTGACAATTACAAATTGCAAATTGAAATCACCCCTTCACCACCCAGCGAACCATATCGCTAAAGCGTGCTCCCTTTCCTTGCATCAAGATGCCGACGCGGAAAATGCGGCCGGCCGACCAGACACAGATACATGTCGTGACCAGCACGATGCCAATGCCCGAAAGCATTTGCCAGAGCGGCACGCCTGGCGGCACCGATTGCCGGGCGACCAGCAACATCGGCGTCGCGAAAGGAAAGAACGAACAAATCACCGCGACGCGGCCGTTCGGATCCTGCATGATTGGGCCGAGCGCGAAAAAGGGGAGGCAGGCGATCACCATGATCGGCATCAACAGCGTTTGCGTATCCTTGATGTCCCCGGCCGCGGCACCGACGGCGATGAAGAGCGATCCGAAGCACAGGAGGGCCATCACCAGGAAGATGAGAAACCACGCGAGCAAGGTGGGCGTCAGCATCTCCGCGACGCCATACCGATCGGCCACGACGTAACCGCCGATGAGATAGACCGTCGCCATTGTCAGCGAGACACCGATCACGCCAATCAGTTTGCCCGCCATCAACTCAAAAGGCGAAAGCGAACCGAGCAGCACCTCGGCGATGCGCTGGCCCTTTTCTTCGACAATACCCTGCATGGCCGGGGTGGCACCGACCATCACGACCATGAGCATCAAGCCAATCAGCACGCCGGGCAGCAAGAAATTAGCGATCTGCGCCCCT
>JAIOQJ010000340.1 GCA_021413475.1 Planctomycetota bacterium
GGTATCCAGTTTGAAGAAGTGATTCCCGATCGCACGGGCGCGGCACGTACGTGGTTCACATCCAAGGTGCCGCTGCGTGAACCGAATAGCGACGGACAATACTCGAAGCGGATCATCGGCGTTGTCAGTGTCTCAGTCGATATCACAGACCTGAAGAGCACCCAGATCGCACTTCACAAGAGTGAAGCCCGCTATCGAGCCATCCTTCAAGCACTGCCGGATACCTTGTTTTTCCTCGATCAGGAAGGGAACCCGCTCGATTCCGACGCCACGCCTTGGGGTAATTCGCTCCAGGCCATGAATGTTTCGGGAGGCGACCCGCGCGCTCATATCTCACCCGCGGTCGCGAAACGATTTCAAGAATCTCTCGGGACGGCGCGCTTAACCGGTGAGCCGCAATCCGTCGATTATTCATTGCAGATCGCGGGCAAGAATCGCCATTTCGAAGCCCGCCTCGTTGGTTGCGAGACCGATAAGGCCTTGGCAATTGTTCGCGACGTGACTGAACGCAAGCAGGCGGAAGTAGCGCTACGAACCAGCGAAATGGAGTCTCGAAAACTGGCGATGATCGTCAGCCGCACCGATAATGCCGTCATCCTCACCGACACGATCGGTCGAGTGGAATGGGTGAACGAGGGCTTTACGCGGCTGACCGGTTACACGCTTGAAGAGACGCGAGGCCGCAAGCCCGGTTCATTACTGCAAGGGCCTGAATCCGACCCGTCGGTCGTGGCGTACATCCGAGAACGGCTCTACCAGCAAAAAGGCTTCAAAGTCGAGATGCTGAACTACGCCAAGACCGGCCGCCGCTACTGGGTTGAGATCGAGGTTCAGCCGATCTACGATAACCAGCGCCATCTAACACATTTCATGGCCATCGAGCGCGATATTACCGATCGCAGGCGATCCGAACAGGCGCTCGCGGAGCGTTCCTCCCATGCCGCGCTTGCCGCCGAAGTGGGTGTGAGTCTGACGACGCTCGGCAAGGCGAATGAAATGCTCCAGGCATGCGTCGAAGCGTTCGTTCGCCATCTCGGTGCCGCCTACGCTCGCATCTGGATCCTGAACCCCGAAGAACAAGTTCTGAATCTCGAAGCGAGCGCGGGCATTTATGCGCAGCTCGATGGTAAGGACGCGCGTATCCCGGTTGGCCAGCACAAGATTGGCGTCATCGCCCAGAATCGACGTGCGCAGTTCACGAATGAAGTATTCGAAGATCCCATGATTGGCGACGTGAACTGGGCCAAGCGAGAAGGGATTCAAGCCTTCGCCGGGCATCCGTTAATTGTCGATAATCAACTCGTTGGAGTGATTGCGATCTACTCCCGGAGAACACTTTCGGACGACGTGCCTGGCTTGTTGAGTACGATCGCCCACAAGATCGCACTCGGCATTCAGAGACATCGAACGGAAGTTCAGTTGAAAGCCGCCAAGGAAGTCGCCGAGGCTGCCAATCGCGCCAAGGGCGAGTTTCTCGCCAACATCAGCCATGAAATCCGCACGCCGATGAATGGCATCCTCGGGATGGTGGACCTCGCTCTGAATACTCGTTTGAATTCCGAGCAGAAACAGTATCTCGGCATGGTGCAGTCGTCCGCGGAGACTTTGCTGACACTGATCGACGACATTCTCGATTTCTCGAAAATCGAGGCGGGCAAGCTCGAACTCGCTCCGGTCTCGTTCTCGCTTCGCGATGCGCTCGCGGATTCTCTGAAACTCTTCGCGGTACGGGCTCATGCCAAGAATCTGGAACTCATCTGCCGCGTCCCGCACGACGTTCCGGAGCAAATTATAGGCGATATGGGCCGGCTCCGGCAGTGCCTGACCAATCTTGTTGGCAATAGCATCAAGTTCACGGAGCGCGGCGAGATCGAGGTCGACGTCGCCGTCGAGGCGAGGGCTGATTCGCGCGTCTGCCTGCATTTCTCCATCCGCGACACCGGCATCGGAATTCCGGAGGCGAAATGCGATAAAATCTTTGCTCCGTTTGAACAGGTAGACGCTTCGACCACGCGAAAATACGGCGGTACGGGCCTGGGATTGGCCATTGTCACCGAACTTGTCAAGCTCATGGGGGGCCGTGTCTGGGTCGAGAGCGAACTGGGCAAGGGAAGTACATTCCATTTCACCGCCTGGATGGGCGAAGAAGTCAGATCGCCAGGCTCGTTGGCGAAATTGCCAGTTTCATCGCTTGTTCTGTCCGGCATGCTCGCCTTGATTGTTGATGACAACGGCAGCAGCCGGGCTATCCTGGCGGATCTCTTGCGTACATGGGGTATGAAGCCGATTACCGTGATGAACGCCGCGGAAGCGATTGCGGAAATTGAACATGCCTCGATCCTTGGTACTCCTTACCAGTTGGCCCTGATCGATTCACGCATGCCGGATATGGACGGTTACACACTGAATCAGCAACTTCGTAATAATCCCGAGATCGCGGACTTGCGAACGATCATGCTGACGTCTTCCGATCAACCCGTTCGACGAAACGGAAGTTCGAGGCCGGGTGCGTCCGTTGCCGTTACCAAACCGATCAAACCATCCGAACTTCTCGATGCAATTCTCTTCACGTTCGGAATGTTGCAACCGGTTGAATCCGCAGGTTCCGTGGAATTGAAATTGAATGAACTGGAAGTCGCAAGCAAGCGATTACGCATCCTGCTCGCGGAAGATAACACTGTAAACCAGATCGTCGCCTCGGAGCGGTTAAAACGCGGCGGTCATGAAGTTGTCGTCGTCGAAAATGGCCGCAAAGCCATCGAGGCGGCCGAGCGTGAATCGTTCGATGCCGCCTTCTTCGATGTCCACATGCCCGAAATGGATGGATTCGAAGCACTCGCGCACATCCGCGAGAAAGAACGATTGACGGGAAGGCATTTGCCAATTATCGCCCTGACAGCCAATGCCATGAAGGGAGATAAGGAGCGTTGCCTTAAAGCGGGGTTCGACGATTATGTCCCCAAACCAATTCGTTTTGATGACTTGTTCCTGGCCCTCGAGCGCTGCCAGAGGCCGAATGCCGCGCTTGCTACGAAAGTCGATTCTATTACAGCCGTGTCCGAGGTAATCATCGATCGGGCGAGCGTCTTGCGACGATTCGATCACGATGAGGAATTCGCTCGCAAAACGGCCGATCTGTTTCTAAGAAACTATCCCCGCTGGATTGGCGATCTGCGCAAGGCGATAGATCTTGGCGACGCAAAGAAACTACGCCTCTCGGCGCATTCCCTTAAGGGGGCTGTCGGGCATTTCACCGATGGTGATCCCTACAGTCTTGCCCAGCAGCTCGAATCGATCGGTCGCGACGGAAGTCTTGGAGAAGCACATTCCGCTCTCGCAAAGCTCGATGTCGCCATGAAACGTCTTTGTGAAATTCTCCCCAAGACATTCGATATGCCAGGGCCAAGCACCGACAAGGCGAACGGGCTTGCTGGCAAGGTGTGAAGAGTGTGGATCCGGAGCGGAAGCGAATAGTGAAATCGGGCTCTCGTAACCGGCTCGGATGGACGCCGCGTTGTGCTTTCATTAAACTTGGCGCATGAACTGGATCTATTTGCTCATCGGCGGGTTGTTCGAAGTCGGCTGGTCGATCGGGTTGATCTATACCCAAGGGTTCACTCGACTTTGGCCAACGGTTTTGACCGTCAGCGGCATGCTCGCCAGCGTTTTCTTTCTCGCTTTGGCAGTCCGTGACATTCCACTGGGTACGGCCTACGCAATCTGGACCGGCATCGGTGCCGTTGGAGCCGTCATTGCGGGGATGATCTTATTTGGTGAATCGACCGCCGGGCCACGGATGATTTTTATCGCCATCATTGTTCTGGGAATCGTCGGGTTGAAGATGACCTCGGGGCATTAGTGCGTTCGGCAACTGCCGGCAGGTGAAGCAGTTTGGGAAGCTATGTTGCCCGACTACGAGCCGACTCCGTAAGGTCATGCAGCACCGGCTTCTGGCTCGAATTCCCCAGTAGCCATCCCGGCAAATTTCTTAAACGAAGCAGGACTGGAATCGCCGTTCGCGCTAACACGGTACCAATCTGCATCCCCGCGATCATACCAATCGTCATGCCCGCGAAACTGATGACGGCCGCCCAGGCAACCTTCTCGGTGGGCACCAAGGCCGCGACGTAACCGCCCGCCAACATCCCCATTACCATGCCGAGGTTGCCGCCGGTGAACATGGCCCGCGTACTACCCCGATGCGGACGCCGCGGCAGCAACCCCATCGCCAGGTTCGCGAAAATCAGCATACCGACCCACATCCACGGTCTGAAAAGTCCCTGACGCATGGCGTCGATGCAGGCACAACAGCCACCATCGTGAAGTGGGGTGAAGCCGTTGTCGGTCCACCAGCCAATCAACATGCCGAGGTTTCCCAGCGTCAACATGCTGAAGGCCATATCGATCCCGTGCGGAATCTGTCTCCAGCGGATCCAAAGCAGCGAAGTGACCATGGCGAGCAAAAGAAACGCACTAACCACGATTGCCGTGTCGTCACGGGAAAGTGCCAGTAGTAACGAAAAAACAATCCCCTGCGATGCCAACGCGACTGCGTGGATCGCGCCGCGGAACCAGGGCAGGGCGGTCACGCTCGAATCACCCGAGAGCGGTTCAGGCGTTTGATCGCCGCAACGGTGTCGATCGGCTTCGACGCCAACGCGGACCGACGACCAAGCCACCAGTACGCTCGAAACGACCATCAATAGTGCTGCGACGATTGGATGCAAGATGCCGCAAGCCGCCAGTGTGATACCAATCAGGTTGTAACAGGCGGCACGGAGTAGATTCCGCCGGATAGATCGAAGTGCCTCACGGGAAAGTTCGATCGCCCACGGAATCACGCGAAGGTCGCCATGATAAAGCGTCGCGGACGCGGCACTCCCGGCCAGTTCGGATCCTGAAGAGATTGCAATGCCAGCATGGGCGACAGCAAGTGCCGCGGCATCGTTGATGCCGTCGCCGATCATCAAGGGCCGGCCGCCGGCTTGCTTCATCTCCTCGATCCGTCGCTTTTTATCCTCAGGGAACAAATTTCCTTCAGGCCCGGGTAGTTCGAGAGCGGCCAGACGTTCCGAATTATCCCCCGACAAAACTACCACGGGAAGACCAAGCCGTTGCAATTCGACAAGTGTGGCCGGGACCGACTCACGCAGGCGTTCCGTCACCAAGGCGATGGCCGCTAACTTGCCATCGATCGCGACATCGAGGCGATGCTCTTGCTTTGCAAGCAAGCGTGACAAAAGCGCCGATTCCTCAGGAGTCCCCAATCCGTTGATCCATTCCGGCCGGCCAATTTGAACTGAATGCGTTTGGCGAACGGGCGAGCGATCGGATGCTTGCTGTGCTCCTCGACCAGCGCGATCCAGCCGAGGATGCGGGTCCGTTCTTCTCCTTCGGCCTGGGTCGCGATATCGACCAGCGCGAATTGATCTTCCGTCAGTGTTCCCGTCTTATCAAAGACGACGCGATCGACGCTCGCCAAGCGTTCGATGACATCGCCGGCGTGAACCACGATGCCGCGTTCCGCGAGCCGATTCAGTGCCGACCAGAGGACAATCGGCGTCGCCAGACCGAGTGCGCACGGACAGGCAACGAGCAGAACCGACATGGCATTGAACAAGCCAGTTTCCCAGCCGCTTTGCCACGTCCAAAATGCGAAGGTCAGAATTGCCGTGGCAACGATGAGTGGGAAAAAGAGCCGCCCTAAACGATCGGCCTGCGCCTGCATCGAAGTCGGATGGAATCGAGCCGCTTCGACCGTTTCGAGGAGACGATCAATTCGCCGCGCCGTTCCCGCCGCGGTGGCTTCGACCCTAAGAACCGCATCGTGAGCGATCATCCCCGCCAGGACGCGATCGCCGGGCCGGCGCACGACCGCGAACGGTTCGCCGCTGACCATGGCCTCGGAAACGAAACCAGTCCCTTGACGAATCACGCCATCGACGGCAATGGCCTCTCCGGGATGAACCTCCACGAGATCGCCGGCTTTGATTTCAATTACATCGACCTGTCGCTGATCGGCCAAACGACAACGAGCAAGCGATCCCGCCCATTGACGAGTCGTCGTCAATGCGGCGTTGCGGCTGCGGGCACCGATCGCTTTTCCCAGCGAATAAACCACGAGAAGGACGGTGACGACTTCGAAATAGATCGAGCCCCGGCCGGTGATCAACGATTGCATGGAGGCGAACATCGCCCCAGCCATCGTGAGTAAGAAAAGGGATTCGATGGTCAGCCGGCGACGACGTAGTTCCGCGAAGGCGTTTCTGAAGAGCGGCGGGCCAAGTAGGGCGAGCACCAGCAGTGTCCCCGCCAGGATTACCCCTTGCACGCTGATTTTCACGGACCGCGGGGTATCATCTTCCAGATTGATTGCCAGGCCGAATATCATCGACTGGCTGGCCACGAGCAGGCCGATGCCAATTCGCAGCGCGAAGCCATCAAACTTCATGGACGGCTTCGCACTTGACCGCTCCGCTTGTTGATCTGATTCGCCGAGACTGAGGCAGCCGTAGCAGCAATAGTCTGCCGCCGGCCGGTCCGGCCAAGGCCGGCCGAGATAGCTTGACCCCGTGATAGGTCCGCGACAGTAATCGCAAGAGCGTGGCATGTGAAACCCGGATCGTTATTTTTTCGGCGTCGCTCCCGGATCGATCGCGTCGAGTGGCACCTTCTCGATTTCGGCGGCGGTCATGGCCGACGAACGAGAACCAACGGCGTCGCGAGCGGCCTTCACGTCCTTCGCAAATACGGGTCCCGCTTTGTTGTCCCAGTTGCTGCGGATGTAGGTGAGTACGGCGGCAATCTTGGTATCGCTGAGTTGTGAGCCCCAGGCAGGCATGGCACCGTTGAACTTGTTGCCGCGAACCGTGACTTCACCGCTCATACCATAGAGCAAGATTCGCGAGAGGCGTGCCACGGACGCCTTATCGCCTGCCACCCATTCCGATTTGTTCAACGCGGGAAACTGGTTCGGCAATCCTTCACCCGTTGGCTGATGGCAGGCGGCACATTGAGCGAACACCTTTTCGCCAAGCTTCCGCAGGCCCGCTTCATCAGTCGGCTCGGCTTCGACTTTGAAAACGACAGGCTTTGGTTCCGGGCGGTCGTATACGTCGCCGCGATATTCACCGCTATTGGAGGACATATACATGCCGCCCCAGAACAATAGCGCGCCGAAGCACATACCCATCCAGACGGGGATCGGTTCAAGGCCGTCGCGCGGTTCATTGTGTTCGCGAATGACCGGCGCGTGAATCCGTTGGACGTCAATATCCCTGGCATCGCCTGAGGCATCCATGCCTTCTGAAGAGTACGGTCTCGGCAATTTGTTGATATCGTCGCTCATTCCTTCGACTCCGGCAGGGGCACCGTGGTGCGATCGAGGCTCAACAAGTAAGCGATTAAATCCTTGGCATCGCTGGTTGGCACGATTTCGTAACCTGGTTCCAGTTCCGCTTTCCATTTTCCAGTAAGCACCAGTGCTTCACTCGAAGGCTCGCCGACGATTTGACGCTTTTCATAGAGGAATCGAAACGGCGGCATGATCGAGCCGGGGACCATCATGCGGGGATCGTACAAATGCTTATGGTGCCAATCCGCATAGTAGCCGCGTACCCCGATATTCGCGAGATCGGGCCCCGTACGCATCGTACCGAGCATGATCGGCTTGTCGTACATGTAATCACGCGCCACCGTCCGCCTCGTGGCCCAGCCGCGTTTGATATCCGCGTTGTTGCCGAAGGTCTCGGCCCGAATTTGCTGGCTATGGCAATACATGCAACCATTTTGCTTGTAGACGTGCATGCCGCGCAACGCCGAGCCACTCAGCGGTCGGGGATAGTTGGTGGGCCCGCTCCCCTGGTCGTCGACGTAAGGTTCCTGCTTGTTGATCTGAATCAAAGGCGCGAACACCAACCCCAGCCACGACGAGGTGAACGTCAACAGCGCGCCGAGAAAGATCACCATCCCGCGATCCATGAACGGACTCCCAAATTCGACAGGGCGATCAAACCTGCACCGGTTCCCGGCTGGCCGATTGTTCCACGAAAAGCGTGGGACCAGTGCGAACCTTGCCGTAGCCGCAAACGATCATCACGATGTTCACCGCGAAGATGATGTGGCCGACAGTCATCAGAATGCCGGCCACCGAACGAGAAATCAGATAGGGCACCGTATTTTGCACGATTGAAATAAACGGAATTTCGTGATCGAGTAGGGCAAGACCCTGGAACCATCCACCGATCGACAAACCCGTGAAATAGAGCGTAATGCCGATCGCGCATAGCCAGAAGTGCATCCGGATCAAACGGGCGGAGGCCCACTCACGGCCTGTCAATCGCGGCATGATGTAATAGGTGGCTCCGAACATGATCATCGCGAAGAACCCGTAAGCCCCCAGATGCGCATGGGCGACGGTATAGTGCGTGAAGTGCGCGATTTCGCTGAAAGCTTTCAATGACTCGAAAGCACCTTGAACACTCACCGCAGTGTAGGCGATCGCACCGAAGACGACGAAACGAAGCGTTGGGCTATAGCGAAGTTGTCGGAAGTGCCCACGCATGGTCATGTGATGATTCAGTGCGACGGCTGCCACGGGGATCAACATCATCATGCTGCCGACGACGGACGCCGTCGACATCCAAGCGGGAATCGGGCCGCCAATCAAGTGGTGCATGCCGGCCCAACTGTAAAAGAACGCGAGGGCCCAGAAGCCGATGACACTGAGGTAGTAGCTGTAAACCGGCCGGCCGATGACCTTGGGGATCAGGTAATAAGCCGTGCCCACGCCGACGGGGGTGATCCACAGACCGAGTACATTATGGTTAAACCACCAGTTAGTCGTTGCCTGCACGACTCCGGTGCCCGCGGCGAGTTGCACGTGCCAGCCGAAAACTTGAAGATCCAAGCCGAAGATCACGAGAATGGCCGTGACATATAGCCAGGGCATCCAGAAGACCGCACCGAGAATGTACCACTGAGTCACGTAGACGTGCTTTTCTCGGCGATTGCGGAAGGTCGCGACCGTCCACGCGGCGACAATGCCAAGGCTGTCGTCAGAAACGGTGCGACAACCGGAGGCATGTCGAGCCATTCAACGCTCTGCCCGTAACCGGCGAGGATGCCGCCGACGCCCAGTGTCATGGCGATATTCCAAATGACCGCCGCAAAAACCAGTATTCGCGGATAAATCAGTTCGCATCGAGACAAACGGCACATCTGCCAAAGGCAAACGCCAATCGACATGCAGAACGACCAACCGATACTGACGGAACTTAAATGGGCAGCCCGAATTCGGCCGAAGGTCAGCCAACTCGCGTCAGGAAATATCCATTCCGGGTTGTGTAGCTTGATAGATGCCGTGAGCGCCAGCATCGAACCGATCAGCAACCAGAACACGCCGGAGACGAACCAGACGATGACCGGCAAGCGGCATGTGGCGTCGATCCGCGCGCGTTCGAGGGCGTAAAGCTGCTTTTCGCTCGCTCCATTGCCGCCGATCGCCGTGTCGAGATCACGATCCGCCATTCTTCATCTCCATCTCTGCCGAATCCGGAAAACGATCGGTCGCCTCGCCGATTGGTTCCGCCGGGTCGAAGATCGACCGGGCCCCGCGTTCAAAATTCTGGAACTGCCCATCGCGAACCGCCCACGAAAGCGCGAAGACGGCCGCCCCACCAAAAACGACAACCGAGCCAATGAGGATGACATTAACCGTCGAAAACACGAAGAAATCAAGGATGCTCATGGTTCCACCCCGACGCCTGTCCTTATTGGTAGGACGGCCTTCCAAGGCCGTCCTACCAATAAGGACGGGCTCATTATTCC
>JAIOQJ010000341.1 GCA_021413475.1 Planctomycetota bacterium
AAGGTTCGGCGTTGTCACTTCATCAAGGTCCTCGCTCCCCAATACTCCGAGTCCCTCGTGCAGCACGCCCAGGAAGTCGCTCGCCAAGCGGGACGCACCTATCTTTATCGCAACGGCTCGTTCAACAAGCAGCACTGGGCCGAAGGACTCGTTCGCCTGGAACGCATCGAAGAGGGGCTTGTCGGCATTCTTTGCACCCAGGAAACCTGCAACTCATTCGCTCTTGTCCCAGGCGACAAGCGGCCACGCTTCATCTCCCGACCTCGGCAACAGCGCGTTCTCTACTACTACTTTCTCGATCCGCAACTCGGCCTGATCCACGTCCGCCTGCAAACCTGGGCACCGTTCACTCTGCAGGTTTACGCCAACGGCCACAACTGGCTGACGCAACAGTTGGTTCGCCTCGGCATCGGCTTTGTCATCAAGGACAATGCCTTCACGCAACTCGACGAGCCCACCAAGGCCCAACTTCAAGCCGATCGCTTTGCCAAACTCGACTGGCCCAAGATACTCACGCGTTATGCCCACCAGGTCAATCCGCTCTTGGGCAAGGAACTCGCGCGGTATCGCCTGCGTTGGGTCGTCGATCAGGCCGAGTACGCCTCCGATCTGCTTTTCAAGAGTCCGGCCGCGTTGACCGGCTTGTATCAGAAACTCGTGCAGTTTGCGACCGTGACCTTCACTCCCAAAGACATCTTGGGATTTCTCGGCCGCAAATGGGATCGCCGCTTCGACGGCGACGTGCACACCGAAGTCAAAACCGATCGTCTGCTCGGTACGCGCATCAAGCATCGCATGACGCGCAACTGGCTGAAAATGTACGACAAGTTCGGCCTCATCCTGCGGGTGGAAACCGTCATCAACCGCCCCAGGGAATTCGCGGTCTTCCGCACGCGTTTCCACCGCGACGGCAAGACCTCTCATGGCTTCTTCCCCATGAACAAGGACACCGCCAGCCTGGTTCTCTACCAAGAACAGGCCCTCGCTTGCAACCGGCGCTACCTTGACGCCTTGGCTGTCGTCGATGACCCGGCGCCGGCCTATCAGGAACTACGCCAACTGACCGAACCCAAGGTGGTGGCCAAACGCAGCTACGCCGGCTTCAATCCTGCGCGTCGAGAGGATCTCCGTCTGTTCGCGGCCGTCTTGGACGGCGACCACATCGCTCGCGGCTTTCGCAACAAGGACATTCGAGCCGCCGTGTTTGGCAACGATGCGAAGTCAGCGCCTCGTCAAAGCGCCGCCGTCGGCCGACTGGTAAAGCGATTGCACGCGCGGCACCTGGTGGCAAAGATCCCACACACGCGACGCTGGCGCGTCACACCAAGCGGCCGCCAACTGCTCAGTATGGCCGTCCAACTCTATCATCAACGTTGGCCCGAACTCCTCGCCGCTTGACGCCAAAATCTTCTCCGCATCTTGCGTAGAAGTTCAGAGGTAACAAACTAAACAGTTGCCTCTGGGACCAGTTTTCCTTCCTTGAAAATGTTCTTCGTGTGGATCGAGATGTTGTTTTTCGTCGTCTGAAACAGTTCAGCAATCTCCAGTTGCGTCAACCAGACCGTCTCACCATCGATTCGAAATTCAGGGCGGGTTCGGCCTTCGTCGGAAGTGTAGAGAATCAATTCGCTCATTCCGCCGCCCTTTCTTCTCGGTCGTGGCCGCACCCCTTCGTTCGTTGCAATACACCCCGGATTCATCGCAAAACACCCGAGATGCGTTGCAAAACCGGGAAGGATTCGTCGCAAAACGGGCCAAATGCGTTGCAAAACGGCGGTCATTCGTTGCAACTGGGTGTGCGAGAATCGTGCAACGAATGCAAATCACATTTACAGACTATCATCGAATCGGCTTCTTGAATGCCAAGGCTGGCTTTTTTGCCGTCGGGAATTTTCTCAACCTTTCGGAAGTGTCACCTTTCACCGCTTCCGTAAAACGGTCTTTATGACTGAAGAATCCAAAACTCCGCTTGCGTTGCCGACCGTCCGCCTCAAGATTGGCCGTAATTCGTCGCATCCCTGGATCTTTCAGAAGATGGTCGAGAAGCCCGCTTGGAACGCACCCAGCGGCGTGGTCGTCGATATCCAGGATCGCGAACAACACTGGGTCGGCCGCGGTTTCTACAACGGACACTCGCGGATAACCTTGCGAGTCCTCACCACCGATGCCGCCGAAGCGATCGACGAAGCCTTCTTCGCCAAACGGATCACGCAGGCGATCGCCTTGCGGCGGGATTGGTTGAAACTCGACGCGGTCACCGATTCCTACCGCCTGATTCATTCCGAGGCCGACGGCTTGAGCGGCTTGGTTGTCGATCGTTTCGGCTCGACGCTCGTCATCGAATTCTTCTCGGCGGGGATGTTCCGTTTCCGCGAGGTCATCCAGGCGGAGCTGCTCCGACAGTGTCCCGTGTCAGGCTTCTACTGGGTCGCGGACGTGCACGTTAGCAAGCAAGAATCGTTCAACTGTCGGCCGCCGGAACCACCGACTCCTTCGGTCATCACCGAGAATGGCGTTCGCTTCCGCGTCGCCCCAGGGAGCAAGCACAAAACGGGCTTTTTTCTCGATCAGCGCGACAATCGCAAGACAATCGCCAGTTTCTGCGAGGGGAAGAAAGTTCTCGACCTTTGCTGCAACACGGGCGGCTTCGCCGTTTATGCGAAGACGATCGGCAAGGCGGCGGAAGTTACCGGCGTCGATCTCGATGAGCAGGCCATCGCGATGGCCAAACAGAACGCCAATTTGAACATGGCCCAGGTGCGTTTCTCGCAGGCCGACATTTTCGCCTGGCTGCGCGACGTCATTCCGCTCGGCCAGCGGTTCGATGTGGTGATTCTCGACCCGGCGAAAATGACGCGCGACCGGGAATCGATCGACCTCGCGCTGAAGAAATACCTCGACATGAACCGGCTGGCGATGCACGCCGTTGCGCCGGGCGGATTACTCCTCACTTGCTCCTGCACGGGTCTGGTGAGCGAGGAGACCTTCCTCGACACCATCCGCCGGGCCGCCTGGCAAGCGGGGCGCACGGTGCAAATTATCAAGATCGCCGGTGCGGGGTGCGATCATCCGTTTTTGATTCACGTTCAAGAGGGGCGTTATCTCAAGGCGATTTACTGCCGGGTCGAGTGATGGAATTCACCGATCCAGGTTATTGTACGTCGTTGTCCGGGCGGTTATGATCGTCGCAAGCCGATGATCTCACCCGGAGCCACGCCATGCGACGCTACCTCCTATTCTGCTCGCTTCTGGCCGTTCTTTCTTTTCTACCCGTGCAAGGCATCGAACCGCTAAAGGCACCAGTCGCTCCTCGCGCACAACCGTTGCCGAAGACCCTGCGTGTCGCGGCAGTGCAGATGCGTTCGACACGCGACCTCGAAGCCAACCTCAAGCGAACGCGGGAACTACTCGAGCAATGTGCGAAGGATGGCGTCCAGGTCGCGGTTTTCCCGGAATGCTCGGTGAGCGGCTACTTCGACGACGTGGTGGTCAAACTCTCCGCCGAGCAACTGGCCATGGCCGAAAAGTCGGTCGCGGCGGCATGCAAGGAGTTTCACATCGCCGCCATCGTGGGCATGCCGTGGCGGGAGAAAGACCTGCTCTACAACTCCGCAATCGTCATCGACGAGACTGGCAAGGTGGTCGAGCGTTACCACAAAGTGCAACTGGCCGAGCCTTGGCCTTCTTGGGGCGACCACCTGTCGGTGTTTCGATTGCACGGTGTCCCTTGCTCGGTCATCATCTGTCACGATGAACGCTACCCGGAACTCGTGCGTCTTCCCGTGCTGGCCGGCTCGCGGGTGGTCTTCTATCTCTCGCATGAATCGCCGATCAAGCAAGAGAGCAAGCTCAATCCCTATCGCGCGCAAATTCAGGCGCGGGCCGTCGAAAATGGTGTCTTCATCGTTCATGCCAACGCCCCGGCCAACAGCGACGCGACTGGCTCGCATGGCCAGAGCCGGCTGATTGCTCCCGACGGCAACATTCTCAAGGAAGCCGCGATCTTCAGCGAGGAAGTGCTCTCCGCCACTCTCGAACTTAGTCAGGCGACCGCCGGCAATGCGAAACGGAGCCTGTCGCGCGGACCGCTCACCCAATGGTATGCCGAAGGCGTCAAAAAAGTGCGAATCATCGAATAATCCCCGCCAACTCTCACTCCTTTTGAAAGAGCATCAATGCGATTCCTCATCCTGCTAATATTGCTGGCTCCCAGTCTGGGACTTGCTGCCGATCCCGCGATCGAAGCCGCCCTGAGAAAAGAGATCATCGGCCCGCGTACCGCCCTGATCGAAACGCAAGAGTTCGTCGATGCCAAGATCCCTCGGCTGGTCGCGCCCAAGACCGCTGCCGAATGGGACCGCGAAGCGGAGCGCATGCGCGAGAAAGTGAAGAACGACGTGATCTTCCGAGGCGAGGCCGCCAAGTGGCGTGATGCCAAGACGAAGGTCGAGATCGTCGAAACCGTCAAAGGGGGCGAGGGATACACACTCAAGAAACTCCGCTACGAAATCCTGCCAGGTTTCTGGATCCCCGCTTTACTCTATGAGCCCGAAAAGCTCAGCGGAAAAGTGCCGGTGAGCCTGGCGGTCAATGGTCACGATCGTAAAGGAACCGCGGCTGACTACAAGCAGATTCGCTGCATCAACATGGCGAAACGCGGCATGATCGTTCTCAATGTCGAGTGGCTCGGCATGGGGCAGTTGAATATCCCGGGGGATGCGCATGGGGCGATGAACCAACTCAATCTTTGCGGCAGTGGCGGGATCGCTCCGTTCTATTTGAGCATGTCGCGCGGGCTCGATATATTGCTGGCCCACCCGAATGCGGATCCGAAGCGTGTCGCGGTCAGCGGCTTGTCGGGCGGCGGCTGGCAGACTATCTTCATTTCCTCGCTCGATACGCGCGTCACGCTCGCTAATCCCGTGGCCGGCTATTCGAGCTACCGCACCCGCGTGCTGGAAGGCAAGGATCTGGGCGATTCGGAACAAACACCGAGCGACCTCGCCACCGTGGCCGACTATCTGCACCTGACGGCCATGCGTGCTCCGCACCCGACGCTTTTGACCTTCAATTCCAAGGACAACTGCTGCTTCGCGGCCGGCACGGCCTTGCCGCCGCTCAAGGACGGTTGCCTGCCGATCTACAGACTTTACAAGGCGGAGGATGCCCTGCGTTCCCACGTTAACGACGTGCCCGGCGACCACAATTTCGGCAAAGAGAATCGCGAGGCTCTCTACAAGATGATCGGCGATTTCTTCTATCCCGGCGACAAGACGTACAAGGCGGAAGAGATCACCTGCGACAAGGAGGTCAAGTCGCGCGAGGAGCTGAACGTTCCCCTGCCGGCCGACAATCTGGATCTCAATTCGCTGGCTCGCTCCCTGATGGCCAATCTGCCTCGCCACAACGACATGCCGAAGGAGAAGGAGAAACTCGAATCGTGGCGGAAAGAACGCTCGGCCGCACTCGATCGTCTGATTCGTTTTGTCGATTTCGGCAAAAACATCGTGAACACGGAGGTCGCCAAGACCGAGCAGAACGGCCTGACGATTCGGTCGTCGAAACTGCAACTTGGCAAGCAGTGGACGGTCCCCGTCGTCGAGTTCACCAAGGGAAAATTCAAGGGGACGACGGTCGTGCTCTCCGACGAGGGGCGGGTCGCGACCTCGGCAAAAATCGAGGAACTTCTGAATGCCGGCCATCGCGTGATTGCCGTCGATATCTGGTACTTCGGCGAAGCCAAACCGATTCGCCACGATTGGTTGTGGGGATTGATGCTCGACACGGTCGGCCAACGGCCGTTCGGCGTACAGGCCGGTCAACTCGCCGCCGTTTGCGGATGGGCCGCCGGTGAGGGCGAGGGCAAGGTGGCCGTGGCCGCGGTTGGGCCGCGTGTGAGTGTGATCGCATTGCTCGCCGCCGTGGAAGCGAAGGCCATCGATTCGTTGGAATTGACGAAACCACTCGGCAGCTTCAAGGAGATCATCGAGAAGAACCAAGTCGTCGCCACCGCGCCGGAGCAATTTTGCTTCGGCTTGCTCGACGAGTTCGACGTGAAACAGATTGCCGCGCTGGTGGCCCCGCGAAAGATCTCGATCAAGCAAGCCAGCGAACGGGCCACGAAGGAGTTCGCGGAATTGAAAGAGATCTATAAGCTGTTGGGTGTGGAACTCGATCCATTGCGGTGAGATTTCTGCTTCGGCGAGCCGGCTCACGGCCGGAGTATTCGATTCCGTTCAGGCCGTGAGCCGGCTGCCACCGATCAATAAATGAGGTTGTGATCTATGCGTTCAATTGTCCTCCTATGTCTCGCCGCATCTTTTTCTCACGCGGATACTAGCGACTTCGTCGCCCCGGATGCCAAGCTCGAAAAACTCTGGGGCGACGGTGAATTCACCGAAGGGCCTTGCCAGGGGCCTGATGGTTGCATTTACTTCAGCGACATCGGCAATCGGATTTTGAAGTTTGATCCCGAGTCGAAGAAGACGACCGTGTTCCGCGATCCCTCCGGGCGTTCGAACGGCTTGAAGTTCGATCTGCAAGGTCGGCTCATCGCCTGCGAGGGGGCCAACACGGGCGGCAATCGGCGGATCAGCATCACGAGCAAGGATGGCAAAATTACCGCGCTGGCCGAGAAGTTCATGGGGAAGGCGTTCAACAGCCCGAACGATCTCACACTCGATGCCAAAGGCCGTGTTTATTTCACCGATCCGCGTTACGTCGGCGATCAGCCGCGTGAACTTACTCACGAAAGCGTCTTTCGCATTGATGCCGACGGCACCGTGACGCGGATCATTTCCGATATGAGCAAACCGAACGGCATCGCCATCTCGCCGGATCAGAAAACGCTCTACGTCGCCGAGAGCCATGTGGCCCCCAAGGGAAAACGGGAATTGCGTGCCTATCCCCTGAAGGACGACGGTAGCGTCGGTGAAGGAAAAGTGCTCCATGACTTTGGTGGCGACCGCGGTATCGACGGCATGGCGATCGCCTACGACGGCCATATCTTCGCCACTGCCGGAAAAGGGAAGACGGCGGGGGTCGTGATTTTCACGCCCGAGGGGAAGAAGATCGGTTTCATAGCCACGCCGGAAGATCCGTCCAATTGCTGTTTTGGCGGCGCCGACGGTAAAATGCTCTATATCACGGCCGGCAAATCGCTTTATCGGGTTCCGACGAAGATCGGCAGCAAAAGTCCTCCCTTTGCCCCCAAGAAGTAACTGAGTCTCCACATGAACGCACTCGTACTCATCTCGACCGCTTTGATCGGCACGCCCGTTCCGGAAGAACTGGTTCGTTCCGCCGTCGAGCGCGGCATCAGCCGACTGGAAACCTCGGCCACGAGCTACGTCAAGAATCGCTCGTGCTTCAGTTGCCATCATCAGGCCACTTCGCTGCTTGCGCTGGCGTCGGCGAAAGAGCATGGCTTCCGGATTGATGGCAACGTCTTCGACAAGCAGGTCGAGTTCACAGCCAAGTTCTTCAAGGATAAGGAGAAGGAGATCCGCGATGGTCGTGGCATCGGCGGAGCGAATACCACGGCCGGCTACGCGCTCTTCACTTTGAAGATTGCCAAGCATCCGCACGATTCAACGACCTGTGCTCTCGTCGAGTTCTTGCTCAAGAAACAGCAAGCCAACGGTTCGTGGACCCCGACAATGAATCGGCCGCCCAGCGAAGGGAGTGCGTTCACTACCGGGGCTCTTTCGCTATTGGCCTTCGAACACTATCGCCCCGCCGATGGTTGCGACGATGAACTTCGCAAGCGGATCGACAATGCCTGCGAAAAAGGCTTGGAGTTTCTTCTCTCCGGCAAACCCCAGACCACGGAAGATCGCGTCTTCCTCCTCTGGGGCCTAATTGCCGGGAAAGCGGAAGCGGCCGACATCGCGAAAGTGCGCGATGAACTGATCAAACGCCAGCGCTCCGATGGCGGCTGGGCCCAACTGGAAGACGCCGCCAGCGATGCGTACGCGACTGGTAGTGTGATGATGGTGCTGCGAGCCTCGGGCATTTCGCCAAGCACGGAAGTGTATCGTCGCGGCGTTCGCTATCTCGTCCTCACCCAACACGAAAGCGGCGGATGGATCGTGCCAACGCGCA
>JAIOQJ010000042.1:0-8064 GCA_021413475.1 Planctomycetota bacterium
ATCCTACTCGTCGTTTCGGTCGGCCTTATCGTCTTCGCGGTGATGGCCGCGGAGGAGAAAAAAGCACCGGCACCGGTTCCGCCCAAGCTGCCGGAAATGAAATTCAACGACGTGGTCGAGATCGCCCCCGGCGTCTTCTTCCGCTATTCATCGATCAGTGCCACTGATCCGAAAGTCCCATTCGGCGGCAGTAATAACATCTGGGTCGTCTTCAAGGAATACGTCGTCGTCATCGACGCGAACTTCCCAAAGGAGGCCGCCGACGTACTGGCCGACATTCGAAAGACGACCAAGCTACCGATCAAATACGTTCTCGACACGCACCACCACGGCGATCACGCCTACGGCAACTGCATCTGGGCGAAAGAGGGTGCGAAAATCGTGGCCTCGAAGCCGTGTGAACGATTGCTGCAAATGAACGGGCCGATGGCCTGGGAGATGGCCGCCAAGGATCGCAAGGACATTAAGGACAACGAACTGAAGCAGGTGGACCGGCAAGGACCTCCTCGCCAAGCAAGCCCGCTACTTCACCGACATGCGCGCGGAAGTGAAGAAAGGAATCGACGCCAAGAAGACGCTCGAGGAAATCACCATGAACCTTGACCTCCCGTGGTACAAGGAATGGACCGGCGTCCCCGCCAGCAAGAACAAGGATAACGTCAAGCACGTCTTCGATGAGTTGAACGGCAAGATCCAGCACGAACGGTTAGGGTTGAATCTGGAGCCGTTGATGTGGCCTGGGATGAAACCGGTAGATGGCAGTCGATTAGCAAGTCGCTGACGTGCGTTGTCCTATATCCCAGACTGCCGAGTCACCAAGGAGGCCGTCCGTGCGTTCATTTGTGATAGCGGCGTTGGGCGCTGGGGTACCATTCGCCATTATGATGGGGTTAGTTTTCACATTGCAGGGGGATTTCGACAGCTTCGCGAAAGCGATAGCCGCTGGCCTCATGTTCGGAATATCTTTGGCGGCATTTAAATCATGGCAGGCGACCCGCTTCACCAGTGTAAATCCCTGCGTAGAAGGTGAAACTCTGCTCAAGCAGGGGGCCGCCAATCACGCCAAAACGATGGAATCCGTCGGTGGCTGGCTCTATTTGACCAACAGACGATTTCTATTCCGGCCGCATCGTTACAACATTCAGAAACAAGAAGTTTCAATTCCATTGAGAGAGATTGTCGATGCGCAGGTTTGCTTGACCGCATTCGTCATTCCCAACGGTTTGCTCGTGGTGACTTCTCGAGGCAAGGAGCGATTCGTGGTAGAAGGGCGCAGAAGTTGGGTCGAAGAAATCCGCAAAGCCAAACTTGGCACTGCCGAGCAAGTTAAGGAAATCAAACCTTCGTAAATTGCACGCGGCCGTCGCAAAATCGTTCCGCTCCGAAGACTGCGCGTCGCGGCTAACCAAATTCACTCCTCCGCCGCCACTTCCACGAGATTATCAAAAAAGGTCGCCCCGCCGCCGAGATCGGTCACTTTGGTGCTCGTGGTCGTGTTGCAATTCACGCCATCCTTTGTGTGCTTGTTCCACCAGACGCCGAACGACACCACCACTCCCGGTTTAACGCTTTCACCCACGGTTGCGCGGGCCTTGAAGCTTCCGCGATCGTTGAAGATGCGCACCATCGCCCCATCCGTGATTTTCCGGGCCGCGGCATCGTCCGGGTGAATTTGCACCTTCGGCTCCCCAGCAGCCTTGCGCAGCGCTTCGACATTCACGAACGACGAATTCAAAAACGACGGTTCCGGCGGCGTGACCATCTGCAACGGGAACTTCTTCGCAAGCTCCGGTTGCGTCAGGGGATCCTCGTGCGGCGGAACGTAGTGCGGGATCGGGTCAATTCCCCGCGCCGCCAAAACTTGGCTAAACAATTCGCACTTCCCCGATGGAGTGCCAAAGTTTCCCTCAGCGAACGGGGCGTAATCCTTCGGCAAAGACAGACGCACGGGACCCTCGCGTCGTAGGCGTTCGAGCGTCATGCCGTCGAAAGCCTCCTTCGGCGGATAGATCGCCGTCGAACCATTCACGTGCAATGCTTCCTTCGCCAGATCTTCGTCGGAAGTTTCGAACAGCGAAGACTCGAACCCCATCGCTCGCGCCAACAAGCGATAGACTTCCGTGTTTGGTTTGGCTTCCCCCATTGGAGCGATTGCCTGTTCGTTGGCCTGCACGTAGAGATGCCCGTAGGCCGAGTGAAGATCGAAGTGTTCGAGCTGGGTGGTGGCCGGGAGCAAAATATCGGCGAAGTCCGCGGTGTCGGTTTGAAACTGCTCGTGGACGACGGTGAAGAGATCCTCACGGCATAGGCCCTGGATCACTTTCGATTGATCGGGATTCACCGCCGCGGGGTTGGCGTTGTAGACGAACAGCGCCCGAACTGGCGGCGGTGCCAGATCTTCACCATGTTGATGGTGCGCGTACCGGGCGGAATGAGATCAGGTCGTTCGAGGGCGGCATTATTGAAGGGTGCCAGTTTGCTGGTGCTGAGCAGCGCCCCGCCTCCGGGATAACGCCATGAGCCAATCAGGGCCGGCAAACACGTGATATTCCGCACCGCCATGCCGCCGCCGCCGTGCCGTTGCAGGCCGTAGTTCAGACGAATCAGCGACGGGCCGGCACGCTCTTTCATCGACAGGGAATACTCACGAGTCAACGTTTCGATGTCCGCGACGCTCAGCCCCGTGATCGTCGAAACTTTTTCGGGAGAATATTCTCGCATCACGCGGTCGCGGAGCTGATCGACGCCCAGGCAATAGCGATCGAGGTAATCCTGATCCTGCCAGCCTTCGCGGAAGATGATGTGCATCATCGCCAGGGCGAGCGCACCGTCGGTCCCCGGCCGGATTGGCAGCCACCAGTCGCTCCGCGAAGCCGTCGGGCTGCGGTGCGGATCGAGCGTCACGATTTTCGCGCCGCGTTTGCGGGCCTGGAACATCACCGCCCAGAGGTGGCGCGGTCGCGCAGATGGTCCGATCGAGAAGTGAAGCCCCCAGCCGATGGAAAAATCGGCGGTCCAGGCTCGCTCCGTGGAGTTTGCCCATCGTGCCCGCGTAACTGTAGGGGAGAATTGCTTGCGGGCCGTCCGTAGAAGCCGCGATTTCCTTCAATCGTCGTGCGATCGTCTCGATCGCCTCGGGCCAACTGATGCGGGTGAACTGCCCGGACCCCTTCGGCCCGGTCCGCTTCATCGGGTAGAGGAGCCGGCCGGGGTGATAGACCCGATCGAGGTAATTGGCTACTTTCTGGCAGAGAAAGCCCTTGGTAAACGGATGATCGGGGTCGCCCTTGAGCGAAACCGCCTTGCCATCCTGAACCTTGACGATGATCCCACACGTGTCAGGACAGTCGTGCGGGCAGACGGCTCGAACGGTCTTCAATTCCTGGCGCATGGCAAATCTCCCAGATGCTCAACATTCTATCACTATCGAATTCGTCAAACCAATCCGGGAATTTCCCATCGCCCTCTTGCAAACGGGGGCGCCGGTTGTCAAACTGAGGAATAATTCGAGTTTACTACCGTCCCGACCTGATTTTGGACTATATTTACAGGATCATTCTCTCACGGTCATCCCCTCCCAAAGATGTGTGTGGAACGAGAGTAGAAACCTCACGAAAATCGAGGTTTTGGAAGTAGAATCGCTTAATTGCACGGGGATGGAAGTGTGGCAGGCCACTCGTGCCTGATTGCTTAAACGTGAGTTGAATCGCAAAGGTGGGCCGATGCCAGCACCCGCGACGGTGGATGAATTTCTCGACCTTATCCGAAAAAGCGGAGTGGTGGAGGAAGGCCGTCTCAATACGTATTACAAGCAGCTCCAGGCTTCCCCCCCGCTGCCTACCGACATGAGCAAGTTTGCGGGCTTGTTCGTGCGCGATGGATTGTTGACTTTTTTCCAGGCCGAGCAATTCCTTCTCGGTAAGTGGAAACGCTTCACGATCGGCAAATACAAGGTTCTCGAACGCATCGGTTCCGGCGGTATGGGCCAGGTGTTCCTGTGCGAACACAAATTGATGCGCCGAAAAGTCGCGGTCAAAGTTTTACCCACTGCGAAAGCCGAAGACCCTTCTTCCCTGGAGCGATTTTACCGCGAAGCTCGAGCGGTCGCAGCTCTCGATCATCCGAATATCGTACGTGCTTATGACATTGATCAGGACGACAACCTGCACTTCCTGGTCATGGAATACGTCGACGGTGCGAGTCTTCAGGAGATGGTAAAGAAGCACGGCCCGATGGATTTCAATCGGGCCTGTCATTACATCTACTGGTCCGCGGTCGGCCTCCAGCATGCTCACGAAGCCGGTCTCATTCATCGCGACATTAAGCCCGGCAATATTCTCGTCGATCGCCAAGGCGTCGTGAAAATCCTCGACATGGGCTTGGCTCGTTTCTTCAACGACGACGAGGACATGCTGACGAAGAAGTACGACGAGAACGTCCTCGGCACCGCGGACTATCTCGCCCCCGAACAGGCCCTCGACAGTCATAACGTCGATGGCCGGGCCGACATTTATAGTCTCGGCGCGACGTTCTATTTCATGCTCACCGCTCATCAGCCGTTCGTGGATGGGACCGTCGCGCAAAAATTGATTTGGCACCAAACCCGCAATCCGCGGCCGATTCGCGACCTGCGGACCGACGTTCCCGACGGTGTCGTGACCATCGTCGAAAAGATGATGGCAAAGAACCCGGACCATCGCTATCAATCGCCGGCCGAGCTCGCCCAAGCGTTGACTCCCTTTGTGCAAACACCGATTGAACCGCCGCCCGAAAAGGAAATGCCAACCCTTTCCGCCGCCGCGCAGGCCGTTGGCGGGGGACCGACGGCCACCACGACGCCGCGTCAGCCAATGCCCGTCCAGAAACCGTCCAGCGGCTCCGCGACGCAAACATCTTTTGGTGCGGGATCGGGATCGGGTTCGGGCAAGCCGGGATCCTCGCCCCCCATCGTCGGCAAAGATTCGGATCGAAATCGCACGCGAAAATCAGGCCCCGTACCTGTTCTCGATTCAGAACAAACGAAACGCCGAAGCGGCCCCGCGCCGATCGTGGAAACGATGTCCACGTCTTCCGATCCCGCCGTCTGGGAGTCGCTTGCCGCCGACACGAACGACGCCGCCCGCGACAAAACAGATCGCCAACCAAGCCCCATCCCGCAGAAGAAGCCCCGCAAAGTCGAACCAGAGTCGTTGCCCGATACGGACTTGGACCCGTTGCCGTCGTCCCGGCCGCAAAAGAAGCGGTCATTCGTGATGCCTCTCAGCATCGCCATTCTCACCATTCTCGCCGGAGGATTGAAATATTCCACCGTGAAGGATGCCCTCGACAAAGTCAAAGAAGGGCAGCAGATTGTCATTCTCGATGCACTTTGGGAAGAAGAATTGACGACCCCCTCGCGTGATTACCGGGGAGTGACCATTACCGGCTCGGAGAACACCGTCTGGAAACTACCGGAGGGGAAACTAGCGAAAAAGATCATGCTACTTCAGAATGCCGAAGGAATTACAATCCGCAATCTGAAGTTCGAAGGGAACTTGAAAACCGAAAACGGTATCATGATTGTCGGCAAATCGGCGGGCATCGTGATCGAAGATGTGATGATTAAAGACATGAATACGGCGGGCATCCAATTCACGGATTGCGGCGGTGCAGAGAATAGCCCGTTGACCGTGCAGCGTTCCCGAATCATCGGAAGCAAAGGTCCGGCGTTTTCGGATGCCGGAATGTTGTTCCTCGCGACTCCCGAGAACAAATCGATTTTTAACCGAAACGAATCAATCGTCGTCAAAGACAACCGCATTGAAGGGATTTTCAAGAGCGGGGCGATCACAATCGACGGGAGCATCGCCAAGGTCGACATCAGAAACAACCGCATCTGGCAAGGGCCCGGTGCCGGCCAGTCGAATGGTCTTTTCTTCAAGGACGCCAAGCCGGCGAATAGCTATCGCCTGTTCGTGAAGAACAACACATTTCACAGTATGGGTGGTGCGGGCATTCGCTTCAAGAACGCCGCGGTCTTCGCTCAAAAGACTCAGAATCTCGCTCTGGAACTCGAATTGAATTACTTCGTCAACAATGCCCTGATCGTCAAATCCGATGACAACAACACCGCGTTCCAGTTCCGACCCATTCCCGCTGACAACGCCCGAAATAACGCAACCAAGGAAGGAGCCGTATCGATCAACGCGACCCCGATCGATGGCGTCATGGGCGTGAATCCCGATGACGACAAGACCTTCCTGCGTTATCTCCGAAATAGCCCCTTAAACAAAGTCCCGCCGCACGGCAAACCGGTCGGTGCTCTGCCGGAGTAAAAGAAGAAATCTCAAGCCCTGCGGTGAGGCTTTGCGAACCCCACGGCTGTCTTGGACGATCCCAGAGGCTCGCAAAGCCTCGCCTCTGGGCTTGATTCACTTCACTCCGCCGCGTGCCCGCCCACGGTAAAACCAAATCCGAGCGATGTCTTTGCCGTTCCCGCCACGATGGCACGCTTCACATTCAGCACGAAAATCCCATTTCCTTTCGCGACCAGCTTCGGTTCCTCGATCGGCTTTGAGTTCGGGAAAAGCAACATCACGACTGGGTGAGTTGCCCCATGGGAGGTCGCGCTGAGTTCATTCATCGTTTTAACCTCCATCGTGTCCGGCTTCACGTCCTTATCCGCGGGGCAGAGCAAACAGAATTCGTTATGCGGAGCCGTGCCCATGTGGTCGCCGTCCATCGGCTGAATGCCGAGGCGAAGCGTGTAGGTCCCCTTGGGAATCTCTTGCTTGCGGAAGTCGATCCACTTCTGTGGCAACTGGATGGCACCAATGACCGTGGTCGGTGCGATCTCGCGATAGGTCAGACCGTTCTTAACCTGCTCAGGCGTCCCCTTCGAAGGAATCTCCTTGCGGAACCAGATCGTGCAGACGAGTGTCCCCTTGGCGTCATGCACCTGAATGGCGTCCTCGCCAAGCAGTTCCTTGATAGGTGCCTTGATCTCGGCCGGCGGCGCGATCTTTTCCGCCTTAATCTTCAATTCGTCGGCGGCGCTAGAAGTGCCGGCCACAACCAACAGTCCGAATAGTCCGATCCAGATGCTCTTCATCGATCGTATCTCCTGAAAGTGCGTTGTCGTCCAAAGTAGGAGGAATTCCGGTTCGAGCCCGAAGCGCCAGCAAGGGACAGGTCCCTCCCTTGCTGGCGCTTCGGGCTCGGACGGTGTGCCAATTCTGCTATTCTGGTCACAAAAAAACCGGCACGAATCAGGTCGCGCCGGCGAATCGGATTCGAACGTACCAAATTTACCGAATACTGAAGGTGCCCACGTAGGCCCCGCGGCGCTCGGCATCGCTCCAGGTTTCGTTGAAATCCTTGCCCTTGAACACATGTTCGACCAGCACGGCAGGCTTGGCAACCACACCCTTGCTCATCGGCGGGTAGAAGGCCACGTCGTTGCCACAACCCTTATCGTGCGACTTGTCGAGGCATCGGGTTTCGATCCGCACATCGCCCGCTTTGACGACGGCGCACGAGTTTTCCTTGCACTGGCAGATCGACAGTTCGATCGCGCCCGAGCGAACGGTCATGATGTTCGCGAGCAAATTGCCCGATTGTTGCTTGGCCATCTTGATCAGAGCTTCCCGCTGGGTGGCGGTCGCCTTTTCGTCAACGATCACCAGCGAGCGAGCGATACGGCTCTGCTTCAGGCCGAGCGTTTCACTGGCCGAAAGCACGGCAACGATTCCGAGACCATCGAGATTCACGCCCTCGAACGTGCCCGTCTCGATCCGCCAGGCCATCACGCCGTTGCGCCCGGCGATGCCCGTATCGGCATTGGCGAAGCAAGCACCCGTGTAGACATCGCACGTGCGAGCCTCGACGTACTGCCCCTTGATCTCCGAAGCGGATACGGTGCCAGCGAAACAAACCGAAAGAACGGCAACGCTTAAAATCCAGCGAGCCATGTTGAAATCCTCCTAAGTGAAAGCGGGCGATAGCGGGAACACTCTAATGATCATTGTGGGCAGGCGGGACGGTGGGCGTCAAGGGGGTGGGTAACATCGTAGGTCGGGTCGAGGG
>JAIOQJ010000042.1:8097-15054 GCA_021413475.1 Planctomycetota bacterium
AAACCCCCCCACCCGACCTACAAGAACTTCACTCCGAACTCGAAGCCTGCCACTGCAAGCCAAACGCAAAATGCCGCTGAGCTTTTGCCATGACGGCCCACGGCGTGTTGGGATAGTCCTTGACGATCTCGGACATCGCGGTCTTCGCTTCCTCGGCAATGTCGCGGATTTCCTTGGGGCTAACCATCTTCTCGACCGACGCGAGCTTCCAGCCATTTTGCTTCTTGTCCGCTTCGAGTTCCGGCAGCTTTTCCAGCTTCACGTTGCCGAGCGCCAGGTTGTACTCGAAGATGTACGCCAATCGCGCTCGGACCTGGGCATAAGCGTAATCGTAATTGGCGAGCCAGCGTTTCGATTTCTCCATCGGCTTTTTCTTTTCCAGCGACGCCAGCTTTTCGCGGTGTTCTTCCAGGGTGCCCTGGCGGTCCGTAATCTCCCGTTGATAGTCATCGGTAATTTTCTTCTTCGTCGCGTCGTTCACGGGGCTCTTGAAATACTCGGGCAACGCAAGTTTGTTATCATCGTTTTTGAGTTTACGCATATCGACAATCGCCTGTACCGCCGCCACTCGCAACGGGTACTCCGCCTCGAACTTCTTCGGCTCCTTTTCGATCTGCGCGAACGTCGGCCCGTTGTCGAAGTAGTCCTTGAGCTGCTCTTCCGTGAACGGGAAACTATCCGCCAGGCCACGGCCTTCGACGTCCTTGCGGATCGATTTGAGCGAAGGTAAAGAGACCTCCTTGAACAAGGCGACTACTTCCTCACGCTTCGCGGTCGGCGGCGGCGTGGCCTTGACCACCTTGTTCGCCAACGGTTCCTTCGGATCGTAGGCAGGACCATCTTCACGTGCTTTATAGGTCAGTTTCGGCTTCTGTTCGAGCTTCTCCAGATCCTTGATGAGCGGCGGCAACCGGCTTTCCATGAAATCAGCCAACGGCTTGATCGGCAATGGATCGGCCGGGTGATGAATCTGAGTACCCGCCTGCCGCTTGCCAAAGATCCCCTTGTCGTCGGCGGTGGCGAAGAGGGCGAAGAACGCGCTGCCGCGCATTTCGATCCGATCAATCTCGGCATACTCCGTCTCGAACGAATACTGGTCCTTCGAACAGGAAGTCATCACGGAAACGCCGTCGGGGCTGGAATGAAGTGCCTTCTCTAGTGCTTCGGTCATTACGCCGAAAGCCGGCCGCTCGAAGCCGCGATTGCGATCAAAGCGGCAAACGTCGAAAATGACGAATTTCTCTTGCGCCACGCACTTGTCGATCTTCTCATAGAAACTCTTGAGCGGGATCAACGAACCCAGTTCCTCGAATTCTCCTTCGAGCGGCACGAGGTAAGCTTCGCCTTCCTTTTCGATCGCGTGCCCGGCGAAAACGATGACGATCCGATCTTGCGCCCGGCAGCTGCTCAGAAAGTTGTCGAGCGTCCCCTCCACCACCATTTTCAACGGGGGATGTTGATAATCGGTCTTGTTGTCCTGCACGGGACCATCGGTCAGGTATGTCACCTGATCTTTTGGAATGCGCCAGCCCGAAGCAAGGCGATCGAGCGACTTGAAGAAATCCATCCGGCGGCTTTCCGAGGCGATCAACGTATCGCCGTACTGCAAGGTATTCGAATAGAGATAATTGGTGATGCCGATGGCCAACATCCGCCGCGGCATCGGGCCGGTCTTCTCTTCGGGCTTCGGCACACCGCCACTGTTCTTGGAGCCATTTTTCTTGGAAGTATTCCCCGTTCCACCGCCATCGTTCTGCTTGTCGTTCGAATCGGTGTTGCTCGTGCTGGCTTGTGTCGTGATTTTTCGGAACCACTGCGGCTGAGCCACCACGGCCGCAAAGACACCCATACCCAAAACCAAAATGGAGCCGACGGCAATCCACTTCAGCTTCGCGCCGTTGCCGCGCGGACCTTTGTAATTGCCTCGTCCTTTATGTCGCCGGCCGGCACGGTCGAATGCGGCGTTGTAATCCGAAGGAGCGGCAGCAACTTCTTCGACCAGCGGTCTGGGAGCGCGCGAAGTATGTGGAATCGGCTGCGTCGCGAGCGGTTGCTGCATGGGGGCGGAATAAGCCGGTGGAGAATATTCCGGCATCGGCGGCGCTTGGGCGTAGCCGGGCCCGGTCGGGGCCTGGAAACCCGTGAATGGCGGCGGTGCTGGGGGAGCGGCCGGCTGGCTCGATCGCTTCGAGATTTGCAGGATATTCCCGCAGAATTTGCATTTCAGGGCGACTTCCACCATATCGGCGGGAATCCGCAGAGCGTTCCGGCAATTGGGGCACGTAATCTGGACCGCCTGCTTCATGTTGAATCCTCCCGATCAGAGCCCGCAAAACGGCGCACTCTCCACGCCCTGGCCATATCCTATTTCATTAGATCATATTGTACTTTCAGAAGTTCCGTCTAGTGAAGAAAAAAGCCGGGGTTCTTCACCCCGGCTTGCGATCGCGTTGTTGATTAGTACTCCTGGTAGCAGTCCCGATCGGGCCGGCTACATTCCTCCATGGTTACTTCGTCTTGATCCGGACCGCTGTTCCGCGAGGTTTTCAGGCACCAGTAATCGGTCATTCCCGCCTGAAAATCCGGATCGCTGGCGAAGTCCTCGCCGTATACCATCATCGATTTGCAATGGATGAACTTACACCGCTGGGCCGGCACTTGAGGGAGCTCGGTCATGATGCACCTCTTTCGCAAGCTTCGGTTTCATCGGAGAGTTTATTCCCAATACTTTTTCCCGACCGCCGCGAGTAACGCTCGCTTGACGGCGGTTTCCACCAGCTTGACCTTGTAACCGTTCTGGCCGAGTGGTTTCGCCCCGCTCGCGGCCGCTTTCCCTGCAAGGGCGGCTGTCTCCTCCGTGATTTCCTTGCCGGTGATCGCCTCCTGCGCTTTGGTCGCGACATACGGCGTCGGTGCCACGTGGCCGAGGACGATACGAACGGCGTCCGCCTTCTTGTCGGCGTAGTTGAAAGAAGCGGCGGCTTGAACCAGCGGCCAATCGTACGATTGCTTCTGGCGAACCTCGTAACTGGCGTTCATATGCCCGGCTGGAACTCCGAATAGAACGGAGATCACGACCTCGTCCGGACTCAACACCGTTTCGCGTTGGCCGGTACTCGACGGAGCCTGGAAAAACTGGGCCAGATCAATCACCCGTATTCCCTTGGGCCCCTGCACTTCCACCGTGCCACCGAAGGCCAGCAGTACCGGGGCGAGCGTCGATGGATTCACCATTACGCATTTGTGCCCCTGAGTGAAAATCGCGTGGTAGCGATTCTCGGCATCGGCCGGCAAGGCGAAGCACTTGTCGCCCCCCTTGAGCAAGCAATTGACATGCTCGTCGCGGAAGTACCAACAGCGATTGCGCTGGCAAAGGTTGCCGCCGAGCGTGCCAATGTTGCGTATCTGCGGACCGCCTACGATCGCCGCCGTCTGGGTCAACGCGGGGACGAGTTTCTTGAGTTCCGTGTGCTCGGCAATCGCCGCCAGCTTCACGCCAGCACCGATTTTGACTGCCGTCCCACTCTTTGCTTGCGAAATATCGATATTTCCCAGACCAGCCACGCCGCTAAGGCTCACAACCTTATCAGGCTGGGCGACGTATTCCTTCTGCAAATCGAGCAGGTCGGTCCCGCCGGCCAGGATCTCAGTCTTGCCCCATTTGGTGTCGAGTAGATTGACAACCTGCGCAACCGTTTTCGGCTGATAGAAGGTGAAGTTCTTCATGGTTACCCTTTGGCTCCTTTCTTATCCAGAGCCGCCAGAACGCGGTCGGCCGTGAACGGGGCGACCGGCACACGCGCGCCAATCGCGTTGAAGATCGCGTTGCCGATGGCCGCCGCCGTGGAAATCGTGGGCGGTTCGCCAATGCCGATCACGCCGCGCTCCGGCATGTTCTGCATGTGGACGTGGATCTTCGGCATATCCTCGATCCCGCCGAGCTTGTAGAACTCCATGTCGGCATTGGTCTGCCGGCCGGTGTGGCGATCCATGATCCGTTCTTCGAACAGAGCATAGTTGACGCCCATAATCACGCCGCCCGCAACCTGGCTTTCGCAAGCCAGCACATTGATGAGCAGGCCGCAATCCTGCACCGCCCACATGTTCGTGCATTTCACGACGCCGGTCTCGATATCGACCAGAACTTCCGCAACTTGCACTCCGCCGACCTGGCCGCTCGAAAGTTTCGGAACGGCATCGTCAATCGAAAGGGCCGCCGTCCATTCGCCGACGCCCTTGGCTTCTTCCATGCCAAGTTTCGCGCAGAATTCCTTCCAGGCCCATTCCTTCTTGTTGGCCGTATCGATGACCTTACCCACACTGATCTCAAGCTTGGTCGGGTCGATCTTCAACTTGGCGGCCACGCGTTTGAATAGATCCTCCTTGGCGGCAGTGGCGGCCCGCAACGCGGCCGGTGCCTGCGAAGGCAACGTCGTGCTGCCGCCGGAGCCGGTTGATTTGCCAAAGCTGCTCTCGCCGATCTTCAGGGTGATGTCTTCCGGCATCAGGCCAAGAATTTCCGCAGTGATCAGGCACGTCACGGTTCGTTGACCGGTGCCGAGATCCTGCGTTGACGTCTCCGCCGTCACCGCGCCGTTCGAGGCGATTTTCACCGTGGTGTCGTTTTCACCAGCCGAAGCGAAACCGCCCCAGGTGTGAAGGGCCATGCCGATGCCGTGCAGCCAGGGGCCTTTCTTCGGTCCCTTGCCAGGTTCGTGCCACTTGGCCTTCCAGTCACACAATTTGGTGATGATGTCGAGTTGCTCGTTATAGATCGTGTTCCGGCGTGAAAGCCAGTCATTGCGATCCTTCTTCTCGATCTTCGCCGCCTCGACGTTCGGCGGCAGATTCTTGCGGCGGATCACCAGCGGATCGATTCCGAGTTTCGCCGCCAGATCCTCGACCGCGAATTCGGTGATAATACAGTTCTGCGGATGTCCCGGAGCCCGCATGGCCCGGGCGGGACCCGCGTTCGTGAACGCGACGGTGTTCTCGCGCTTGATGTTGTCGATGGCGTCGAGATAGACGTATGGGAACAGGCCGACGTTGACCGTCGCCCCGCCTTTGAAGCCGGGCGTGCCGTAACTGGTCACTTCGAAGGCGGTGATGGTGCCATCCTTCTTGCCCGCGATCTTCACTTTGCCGAACGCCGACGGCCGATTGCCGCCGACGGTGATTTCGTCGGCCCGATCGAGCATCATCTTCACGGGACGCTTGGTCAGCTTGGCAAGCTCGACCGCGGCCTCACCTTCGGGTCCCGCGTTGAATTTGCTGCCGTAGCCGCCGCCCATGTGATGGGTAATGACCTTCACCTTGCCCGGCGCGAGTTCGTACTTGGTCGCCAGTTGACCGGCAATGCCGAAGACCGCTTGCGTCGAAGCGTACAAGGTAAGGTTGCCTTCCGCGTCCCACTCGGCAACGACGCCGTGCGGTTCCAGGCACTGATGGCAAATGGTGCTGGCCCCGTAAGAGCCCTCAACCACCGCGTCGGCCGTCTTGTACGCCTCGGCCACGTCGCCTTTCGCGAAGGTCTGCGGCTTCGACACGTTGGTCGCCGCCTTGCCGCCGACCGTGTTTTTCTTGGAAGCGAGCGCGTCCGCCTCATCCACGAAGAAATCAAGCAGTTCATACTCGATCTTGATGGCACGCATGGCGTCGAGCGCTTGCTCTTCCGTTTCCGCGGCCAAGGCGACAATTTCGTCGCCGGCGTAGTAGACTTCTT
Organism: Planctomycetota bacterium; assembly: GCA_021413475.1. Lineage (GTDB taxonomy): Bacteria > Planctomycetota > Planctomycetia > Gemmatales > Gemmataceae > JAIOQJ01. Next base: position 13,820 of record JAIOQJ010000042.1, read on the forward strand.
TCCCCGCCGCGGTAATGACAAGAGTTCCCTTCACGCCGGGCATCTTCTCGGCCGCGGCCAGGTCAAGCGACTTGATCCTCGCATGAGCGTGCGGGCTGCGGAGGATGACGCCGTGCAGCATCTTCGGGCGATTGATGTCGAGCGTGTACTTGGCGCGACCGGTAGATTTCAGCACCCCGTCGAGACGAGGGAGCTTCCCACCGATCAAGCGTGGAGTTTTGGGCCATTCGGCAGCCATTATTTGTCTCCCTTCTTGGCCTGGCAGAGCGAGGCGATCGTGTCGCGCATCTGCGAATAGGTACCGCAACGGCAGATGTTGCCCGAGAGAGCGTCTTCCACTTCCGCGGGAGTTGCCGCCGGGTTTTTATCGAGAGCCGCCCGCATGGCGACGACGAAGCCGGGAGTGCAGAAGCCGCACTGCTGCGCGTCGAATTTGACGAACGCCGTCGGCACCGCATCGACCTTGCCGTTGTTGTAAAGAGCCTCGGCAGTCTTGATTTCCTTGCCCCTCGCTTCGAGTGCGAGCATCGAGCAGGAATAAACGACTTTACCGTCGAGGGTAACGGTACAGGCCCCACAACTGCCGCGATCGCACACGCGTTTGCAGCCGGTGACATCCATGTAATTGCGAAGGGCATCGAGCAAGGTGACGCGCGGTTCGACACTCGCCGTGTACGGCATGCCGTTGACGGTCAACTCGATTTTGACTGAACCGGGACCGATCGCGACGGTCTCGGGGGCCTTCTCTTGAGCCAGTCCTTCGCTCACGACCTGCGACAACCCGGTAATGCCGGCAGCCGCCGCGCCCGAACCTTTCAAGAAGGATCGACGAGACAGTCCGGAAGCGGGAGGGATCGGAGCCTGAGGAGAGTTCGGCATGGCGGAACCTCTCGGTAAGTGTGAATGGGATCGGCAGGCATTCTAAGGGCGCGAGCGGAGATGATGCAAGTACCGAATTCGAGCAAATGTGAAATTTCCGTGGAAAACCGTGAGCTCGACTCTCGAATGCAAAAATCGAAGATTCAGCCACGGATGGAACACGGATCAAACACGGATAAAATCCAGCAATTCATCGCATTCGTTCTTATCAGTGTTTAATCCGTGTTCCATCCGTGGCTAAAGGTCTTGGGGTCGGTTCACAGAATGATCTGGCAGTTCGGCAATTGCTTCTTGAGGTCCGCCGCGCCGGAGATTGATAATTTCGACCAGCGGATAGATAAGGTCTTGATGTTCTT
>JAIOQJ010000354.1 GCA_021413475.1 Planctomycetota bacterium
ATTCCTTTCCGTCCGAAGCGTATTCGGTTGGCTGTTCAGGGAATCTGGCTCCTTTCGCATATCCTCCAATTTCTGTAACTACCGACTTTTCAAGGCGAAAATTCCGTCACGGCGTTGCCTGAAAGGGCCGTTCAAGGTTCAGCGATGGTCGGCCCTTTCAGGGCCGAAATCGCTATATCGGCGTTTCCCAGGCCTGACGGCCTGGGCTGACAGAATGAGCCTTTCAGGCTCAAAAGGCTTAACTTCAAAACTTGCGCGTCGGGCTATCAAGGAATTCGAACGCCCGGCCAAGTTCATCCTCTCTCGCTATATTGAACGCAGAATAAAGAATCCGTTTTGAACGTCCAAGGTTTACGGAATATCGGCTCCCTCCCGCCAGTTCCCGAGTGCCAGAATCCTCAAAATTGCCTCTTTCACCTTCCGAGGTTTTTCATGAAGTCGACGCGTATTCTCGCTCTTGCGGTTTGCCTCCTGGGGGCGACAACCGCAATTTCCGCTGATTGGCCTCAATGGCGCGGGCCGAATCGCGATGGCATTTCCAAGGATACGGGCTTGCTGAAAGCCTGGCCGACCGCCGGCCCCAAGCTCCTTTGGACCTTCGAGGAGGCAGGCGTTGGTTACGGCACGCCGGCCGTCGTCGGCGATCGGCTTTACATCCTCGGTTCCGAAGATCCCGAAAAAGGGGACAAAGAGTTCCTCACCTGCATCAATTCAAAAGATGGCAAAATCGTGTGGAAAAAGGAGTTAGATAATTCCGCGGGCGGTTACAGCACCAACTGGGGCAGCGGCCCACGCAGTAGCCCGACCGTCGATGGCGATTTCGTTTATGTCCTCGGCGCACGCGGCGATCTTCAGTGCCGAAAAGTTTCGGATGGGTCGAAGGTTTGGGGCATCAGCCTGGTAAAGGACCTCGGCGGAAAGATTCCGGGTTGGGGCTACAGCGAATCGATCCTGATCGACGGCGAAAATCTGTTGTGTACTCCAGGCGGAGCCAAGGGAACCATCGCTTGCTTGAAAAAAGCCACGGGCGCAGTTGTCTGGCGAAGTACGGAACTCACCGAAGGAGCGGCTTACTCGTCGATCGTCATCAGTAATGTGGGCGTGAAGCAATACATCACGTTGGTTCCGGGCGGAACTGTTTCTGTGAGTGCTGCCGAAGGTAAATTGCTCTGGAAAAGCCCGGCCGGCAAGAACGGAGTCGCCGTCATTCCCACAGCGGTCGTCAATGATAAGTATGTTTTTGTGACGTCCGGCTACGGCTCGGGTTGCGGCCTGCTGGAGCTTACCGCTGACGGCAAAGACGGCGTGAAAATGAAAGAGATCTATCTGAACAAGGCCATGCTGAATCAACACGGCGGAGTGATTAATTTCGAGAACTTCCTTTATGGCTTTAGCGACAAGGGAAGCTGGCTCTGCCTCGATTATCTGAAGCTCGACAAGGACAACGAGACGCCGGCCTGGAAGAGCAGCAAACTCGACAAGGGCTCGATCACTTTTGCCGACGGGCACTTTTATTGCTACGGGCAAGGGAAAGGCGTCTGCGTCTTGATCGAGGCCAATCCCAAGGAATGGAAAGAAACCGGCCGTTTCGAGATCCCCAAGAAATCGAAATTCCCGCGCCGCAGCGGCGCGATCTGGTCGCACCCGGTTGTCGCCAATGGCAAGCTGTTCCTCCGCGATCACGAGGTGCTCTCGTGCTTCGATGTGAAGGGGTTGGATTAAGGATGGAAGTAGTCCGGTTGCACCGCAACCGGACGTTTCCGAAACCTCGTCGCCGAGGTACTGCCCCGGAATCGATTCTATGCGCGGAAGTACGCGAACCTGAAAATCAGCCCTGAAGATTTTCGCGAACCGGCAGACCTGGCCCGCTTGCCGTTCGTATCAAAAGCGGAGCTGATTGCCGACCAAAGGGAGCATCCGCCCTATGGCGACATCCTGACTTACCCGCTGGAAAGCTATTCCCGGCTACATCAGACTTCGGGAACGACCTCGGGCAAGGCACTCTGCTGGCTCGATACGCCGGCCAGCTGGGAGAGCCTGCTGAAGTGCTGGCAAGACAGCTTCCCCTACATGGGGCTGACGCCTAAGGATCGCTTCTTCTTTCCGTTCTCCTTCGGGCCGTTCATTGGCTTCTGGAGTGCGTTCGAGGCGGCGAGCCATGCCGGGTTTCTCTGCATCCCCGGTGGCGGCATGACCAGCACCGCCCGCCTGCGATTTTTGATGGATCACGCGGCAACGGTCATCTGTTGCACGCCGACTTATGCCTTGCATCTAGCGGAGTTGGCGTCGCAGGAGGGGATCGATCTGGCGGGTTCGAGTGTTCGAGTCATCATCGTGGCGGGCGAGCCGGGCGGTAGTATCTCGGCCACGCGGCAGCGGATCGAAACCGTCTGGGGGGCTAGGGTTTTCGACCACTACGGGATGACCGAAGTCGGCCCCGTAGCGGTCGAGATGGTCAATACGCCGCGAAACATGGCGTTGCTCGAAGATCATTACATCGCCGAGATCATCGAACCGCTGGGTTCGAATCCGGTGGCGATAGGCGACGTTGGCGAACTGGTGCTGACGAATCTGGGCCGAGCGGGATCGCCCTTGATCCGCTATCGTACAGGGGATTTGGTCAAGCAGCAGAAGACGACTGCCGGCCTGTTTCTCGAGGGAGGCATTTTGGGCCGTACGGATGACATGATTCATATTCGCGGCAACAATCTGTACCCCGCGGCCCTCGAAGCAGTGGTACGGCGTTTTCCCGAAGTGGTCGAGTTCCGTATCGTGATCGACGAGTCCGGCCCACTGGCGGACTTGCGAATCGAGATCGAACCGGCCCTGAACGCCAGCAGTAGCAACTTGGCCGACGCGGTCGGCCGGGCCATCCGCGACGAGTTGTTGTTCCGGGTGGAAGTGACCGCCGTGGCGACGGGGACGTTGCCGCGATTCGAGATGAAAGCTAGAAGAATTCAACGAATTCTGTAACCAAAAATAGATAGAGTTCCCGAGCCGAAAACCAGGAGAATGACGCCATGTTGAATCGATTGAGGTTGTTTGATGTGACCCGCCATTGGTTTTCGCTCTGTCTCTTCGCCACGCTGGTAAGCTCGTCGGCCCAGGCGGCGGACTGGTTGCACTGGCGCGGTCCCATCCAAAGTGGTTACTCCCCCGAGAAGAATTTGCCGGACGAGTGGGATCCGCGGGTCGTCGGCAAGAACAATCTAGTCTGGAAGCAACCGTATGGCTGTCGCTCGACGCCGTTGATTATGGCCGGGCACGTTTACATCATCGGGGCGGACAACGAACCCCTAGGCGTGCCGACCTTAAAAGAAAAGCAGATGATCGGCGAACGGGTCACCTGCTTCGACGCCAATACCGGCGTAAAAAAGTGGGAGCACACCTTCAATGTCTTCCATACCGACATCGTCGCCAATCGCCTCGGCTGGTCGCCGATGGCTGGGGATGCCGAGAACAAACGTGTCTATGCACATAGCACCGCCGGCTTCTTGATGTGCTTCGATGCCACTTCGGGCAAGGTGCTCTGGCAACGGCAACTGACGGAAGAATTCGGCCGCGTCACCGGCTACGGCGGTCGCGTGGGCGGCGGGCCGATCTTCGATTCGGGCCTGATCATCATGGGCCTGGTCAATGGCTCGTGGGGCAACCACGCGATCGGCACCAATCGCTTCTACGCCTTCGACGCCAGCAACGGCAAAGTCGTTTGGACCACCGAAGTCCCTAACCAACTTCGCGGCACCTACTATTCGAACCCTGTCGTCGCGGTGATCAACGGCCAGCGATTGCTGATCTCCGGTGGCGCCGATGGAGCTTTCCACGCCTTCCAGGTCCGCACCGGCAAACGCGTGTGGAGCTATTCGTGCGCGGTCGGTGTCATCAATCCGTCGCCGGTCGTCGATGGGAACTTCGTTTACGTCGCGCATGGCGAAGAGAATCCCGAAGGGGCCTCAGCGGGTCTCGGCCGTGTCGTCTGCGTTGATGCTTCCAAGATCGTCAACGGCAAGCCGACTCTCGTCTGGGAATACAAAAAGGGCATCCGCTTCGGATTAGCTTCACTCGCGATTCACGATGGCAAGCTCTACGTTCCTGACGATGGGGCCAAGCTCTTCTGTTTCGATGCCAAAAAGGGCGGCAATCCCAAGTGGAAATACAATTATGGCACCGTTTCACGCGGCGCCCCGTTGATTGCCGACGGGAAGATTTATATCTCCGAAACGAATTTCAAGTTTCACATCATCAAGCTGAAGGAGGATGGCAGCGAACCGAGTGAAGACGAAACGCACACTATTACCTTCCGCAATAAGCCGGGTGCGAGCGGTTTCGTTGAATCGAATTCGACCCCTTCGGTCGCCGACGGCAAGGTCTATCTCGCCACGCGCGATGAGCTTTACTGCATCAGCAAGGGTGGCAAGCCGGAGGTCGGCGAGACGCTGAAACTGCCGGCGGAAAAGCCTGCCGGAGAGAGCGACGAGATCGCTCAATTGCAGATTTACCCGGCGGAAATCGCCATCAAGTCGGGCGAGACGGCCGAGTTCGAACTGCGGGCCTACAACGCCAATGGCCAACTACTCAAGAGTGCGCCACTCGCCGCCTCTTGGAGCTTGCCCGTCCCTCCCCTGCCCAAGGGTGCGACCATGCCTCCGCCGGCGCTCGATGCAGTCATCGACGAGAAGACCGGCAAGATCACCGTCAACCCGAAGAAGCCGAGCCAGCAAGGTTACGTCCAGGCCACGTTCGGAATGCTCTCCGCGCGGGCCCGCGTTCGTGTCGTCGCTCAGATTCCCTATTCGCAAGATTTCGAAAAGGTTCCGGTCGGAGCCGTACCGGGCGGCTGGTTGAACACGCAAGGGAAGTACCGCGTCGTGTCGCAGCCGGACGCAAACGGCAAACCGTCCAACGTGCTGATGAAAGTAAACACCGACCCGCGGCCACCTCTGGCCCGCGCTCTAGGGTACATCACCAGTCCCAATGAAACCAATTACACGATCCAGGCCGACCTCAAGGCCGTGGCCGTGCGTAATAAGCTGCCGGACCTCGGCGTATGCGCCAACCGGTACATTCTGATTCTCGACGGCAAGACTGACGAGAAGGGCCAACGCCAAGTGCGAATCACGACATGGGAAGCGTTGCCCACGCCGTTGCCCGCCGGCCGTATCGCGACGGAAACGGCCTTCAACTGGCAGGACAAGACGTGGTATCGTGTTAAACTAAGCGTCGATGTCGGCGAGAAAGAAACCACGGTCCGCGGCAAGATCTGGGACGCTACCAAGCCGGAACCGGAGGCATGGTCGATGGAATTCAAGGACCCTCGCCCGAACAAGGAAGGTGCCGCTGCCGTGTACGGATACATCTCAAATGTGACCGAATCGGAAGCCGGCTCGGAGGCGTATTACGATAACGTCTCGATCACGCCGAACAAGAAATAACCCTCGTCGAGCGGCGCACCCGTCCCTCGAAGTCATCCGTACACATACTCGTTTCAAGGAAATTGCCATATGTGCATGATTACGCAGATCACGAAATACGTCGCGGCTGGGGCCGTGGTGGCTCTGGTGGGCGGCGGCGTCTGGTATCTGACGCGCGGTCAGGATTCCAAACCGGGTGGCGAGAACCGGGCGGTTGCCGAGGAGCCAAAAAAGGACGACCAGGCCCCGAAGGGCAACTTCACCGTGGTCAGCGGTAAGTCCGACTTCACCATGTTCGGCGGTACTCCCATCCGCAACATGGTCAACATGGTCGACATCAGCATTCCCGGCATGTTCACCACCGAAGAAGGTTCGAAGTGGAAGGCCCAACTCGGCTCACGTGCCTACGGAGGACCGACCGTCGCCAACGGCAAGATCTTCGTTGGCACCAACAATGAAAATCCGCGCAACAAACGCGACCGCGGCAAGGCGACCGACGACGATCCGAACGGCCCGCCTATCGACAAAGGTGTGCTGATGTGTTTCGATGAGAAGACCGGCGAGTTCCAATGGCAGGCAATTCACGACAAACATCCCGCCGGGCAAGTGACCGATTGGCCGCGAGAAGGCATTTGCTCCACACCGACTGTGGTGGGCGATCGCGTCTATTACGTCACCAATCGCTGCACCGTCGTCTGTGCCGATATCTTTGGTTTTGCGAATGGTAACGACGGCTTCCAAAAAGAGAAATACCAGGACAAAACGGACGTCGATATCATCTGGGAATACGACATGATGAAGGAACTCAACGTGTTCCCGCACAACATGTCGGCATGCGGACCGTTGATCGTCGGCGACACCATTTTCGTTGTCACCGCTAACGGCGTCGACGAGGGGCACGTCAATATTCCCTCGCCGGAAGCTCCGAGCTTCATTGCTCTCGAAAAAGCGACCGGAAAGCTCAAGTGGAGAAACAAAGCCGAGGATGGTCCCGGCAAGGCGATCATGCACGGCCAGTGGTTCAATTGCTCGTACGCCGTTATCAAGGACGTGCCGCAGGTGATCTTCCCCGGCGGCGACGGCTGGCTGCGGGCCTTCAAGCCCGAGACCGGCGAACTCCTCTGGTCGTTCGACGCCAACCCCAAGGATTCGAAGTACGAACTGGGCGGAAAAGGCACCCGCAGCGACTTCATCGGCACGCCTGTGATTTACAACGACAAGATCTATATCGGCACTGGCCAGGACCCCGAACACTTCGAAGGCATCGGTCACTTCTGGTGCATCGACGTCGTCGGCAAGAAAGGCGATATTTCACCCGATCTCGTCACCGATGCCACGGTCGATCCGCCCAAAACCAAGCCGAATCCGAACACGGCGGTCGTCTGGCATTACGGCGGAGAAGAGAAACGCAAGAACGCCAAGCGTGACTACGTCTTCGGCCGCACCATGAGTTCCGCCTGTATCGTTGACGATATTTGCTACATCGGCGAACTCGCGGGCTACCTGCACGTGCTCGATGCCAAGACCGGCAAGAAGTACTGGCAGTTCGATCTCAAATCCGCCATTTGGGGCTCGGCCTACTTCGTCGATGGGAAAGTCTTCATCGGCAACGAAGACGGCGACCTGTTCGTCTTCCGCCACGACCCGAAGCCGGCCGATCTCGATGAAGTCGAGATCGCGTCCAAGATCGAAGACGAAAAGGAAGCGGGCAAGAAGTTGCTCGAAGTCCGAAAGGAAGTTGACAAGAAGTACAAGATCGCGAAGATCGCCATCGACGAACCGATCCGCAGCACCCCATGCGTCGCCAACGGCGTGCTCTACATCATGTCGGAGAAGACGTTGTTTGCGATTGGCAAGAAGTAGAGCAATTCTGTCGATGCCGAGCCCGAAGCGGCAAGGGAGAATTCTCCTTTGCCGCTTCGGGCTCGGTTGCAATCCAAATGGCGTGCCGTAAATCATGTCGAAGAAGACGTTTTTTGCGATTGGAAGGAAGTACATTCGGCCTTCGTTGCCATCCACTTTTCGCTTGGAATCGTTTAACTTTACCCAGCTTCCCAATCATTTCTTTCCCATCTCCTCCTTTCGTTGATTCTTATCTGACCGCTATTCCGATCCTTTCCGGCATACCCGAAACATCCCGCATTTTCGGAAGCTGGATTGCCGATGAAGGTTCGCTGGCTTCTCCTCGTTCTCTGCTTATGCGGCGGCTGCCGCATGACGAGAGAGGAACGTACCTCCAAACCCACCGCGGAAGTGGTTCAGGCGAAATACCAGGAAGCATCGCGCGGCCCGGACGCTCTCGAACTCGCGGCCACTTGCATCGAGAAGAAAGACCTCGCTGGTGCCGTCGCCCACTTCAAACGCCATCTGCGTGAACATCCCGACCAGGTGATGATCCGTGCCTATCTCGCTGAACTCTTGCTGAAGATGAAGAAATTCCCCGACGCACAAGAGCAGTACGAACTCTTTATCGCCGACGCCCAAGAGGGGGATGCCCCGCTCGTCCAGCACCTTTTGCATTGCCACACGCGATTGATGGAAATCGCGCAGGAACGGGACGACGACTATGCGGAACATCTGCATCGCGGGATTGGCATGGTGCTGCTGGTTCGACGGTTTGATTCCCTTGAAGCGGGGGAACAGACCGAACCCGGCTTCCGCGAACGCCTGCTCTGCAAGGCGGCTGGGGAATTGAACCGCGCGCGGGACCTGCGAACCGATGAGCCTCGGCCGCACTGGTATCTCGTCGAAGTTCTCAACAAGCTCGGACAGGCACGATCCGCCGAAAAGTCGTTGAAACAGGCCAAATCACTCGCGGCCTTGGTGCCGTTGCCGCGTGCGGAACAGCGATCGCTTTGCCTGAAGACATCGAGCAACGAATTGTCGCAACGGAGTGAACGGCCATGAATTCGATTCAAACTTCCACAACTTCGTCGTGGCGATTTTTGGGACCGGTGTTCGCGGCCGGATTGCTTCACGTGTTCATCATTCAAGTGTACTTAGTCACCAAGGGCGGCGATCATTCCGCCTTGGTGTGCGCCTCGGAGCAGAAAATCGGCAATGGCCCGCTGCAGGCGATCCATCGCGGTTTCGAGCATCCGGGGTTCGACGGGGCGTTCTATTACGTCATCGCGCAAAATCCCTTTAGCCCCGACCAAGCGTACATCGATGACCCATGTTACCGACGTTCTCGATTGTTTTTCCCCGCTCTTTCCTGGTTGTTGAGCGGCGGCGGCGACGCGGTTCGTCTTTTGTGGGTCATGCCCTTGCTGAATTTACTGGCGACGCTTGGACTCGCCTGGTTTGGTGTTTTGCTTTCGCTCCATTTCAGAAGGTCGCACTGGTGGGGATTCTTGCTGCCGATCGCGATGAATGTCATCCTGCCGAGCATGCGCAATCTGACCGACCCGTTGTCCGCTCTCGCGGTCATTGGCTTGCTCTCTTCGTGGATCATGCGCTCGCCGATCTGGTTGACGATAGGCTGGGGAATCGCGGCCGTGTTAAGCCGCGAGCAGAATATGGCGATCGTGGGCATTCTCATGGCCGCGACGATACTGGCGAAGGATTATCGACGTTTCGCTGGGTTGCTGGCCGTCTGCGCGGTCGAGGCGTGCTGGATCGCCACCCTCTACTCGATCTATGGGAAGGTCCCGCGTGCTCCCGCGACAATCACCTTTCCACTGAGCGGAATCGCCTATGGATGGACGCATCTTTCGAATTTGCCGCAAACTCAGCGAAGCTTCGTACGTCCCGCGATTGATTTATCGATCATGACGGCCCAAATCGTGGTTGGAATCATCGCTTTTTTTCGTGGTGAACGATTGGTACGTTGCCTCGCGCTCGCTGGTGTGGGGTTGGCATTGGTCGCCGGCACCGCCGTTTACATCGACCGATTCGATTTCGCCAGGATCCTGAATTGGGTGCCAATGGTCGTGTGGCTGTGGACGGTCCAGAGCAATCGTCGCTGGCCGATCATCGTACTCGCGCCCGCAATTTGGTTTCCGTTCTTCGCTATCAGCTACCGAGCCTTGATTCCGATAATGCAGACTTGGTTTACGGCGTGAGGAAGTACTCCTCCTATTAGATAGGCCCCAGTGCCTGAAGAACGCAAGAATCGACCTGTTTAAGCGGAGTGCATAGCCATGAATTTCATTCAACCCTTCACACCGTCCTCGTGGCGGTTTCTAGGGCCTGTCATCGTGGCCGGCTTGTTTCATTGCCTCATCATTCAACTCTACTTGATGACGATGGGCGGCGATCATTCCGCTCTGGTTTGCGCATCCGAAGAGAGGATCGGCCAAGGGCCGCTGCATGCGATCCATCGCGGCTTCAAACATCCGGGACACGACGGGGCTTACTATTACATCATCGCTCAGAATCCTTTCTCTCCCGAGCAAGATTTTATCGACGTACCTTGTTATCGGCGGACGCGATTCTTTTACCCCGCCATTTCATGGCTGCTGAGCGGCGGAGGCGACGCAGTTCGGCTATTGTGGGTAATGCCGCTGCTCAATCTGACGGCGACGCTCGGTCTCGCCTGGTTCGGCGTGTTGTTCGCTGTCCAATATCGGAGATCACACTGGTGGGGGCTTGTGTTGCCGATCGCCATGAACGTCATTCCATCCAGTATGCGCAATCTGACCGATCCGCTATCCGCCCTCGCGGCGGTGGGCCTGTTGTCATCCTGGATCATGCGCTGGCCGGTGTGGTTAACAATCGGTTGGGGAATCGCGGCCGTCTTGAGCCGCGAGCAGAATCTGGCGATTGTCGGTGTACTTTTGGCCGCCACCTTAATTGCGAAGGACTACGGGCGCTTCGCGGGACTACTGACTGTCTGCGCCATCGAGGCAGGGTGGATCGGGGTTCTCTATTCGATTTATGGGCAATTACCGAAAAACCCCGAAGCAATCACGCTTCCTTTCCGCGGTATCATCCATGGATGGACTCATCTCGGGGAAATTCTGCAGGGGCACCGAGATTATGTCCGACCTCTCATATTCCTATCGATCATGACTGCTCAGATGGTTGTCTGCTCAATCGCATTCTTCCGGGGCGATCGCCTGATTCGCTGCCTCGCGCTCGCAGCTGTCGGGTTGGCCTTGGTCGCCGGCCCAGCGGTATATTTCGACCGCTTCGACTATTCACGGGTCTTGAATTGGGTGCCGATGGTCGTGTGGTTATGGACGGTCCAATCCAATCGGCGCTGGCCGATCTTTGTCCTCGCCCCCGGAGTGCTTTATCCGCTCCTGGGGATCAAGTATCCCATTTTGATAACGAACTTACGGACCTGGATGGCAGGTTGAGTGATAAATGTAATGGATTGCAGGAGAAAAAAGAGAACGCCGCGGGCCTCGTTGACTCCCGCGGCGTCCCAGGAGATCCGCAGGAGCGCAAACTTCTGCGGCTTAATTATCCTATCCGTCCCCCATGCCCACAAGCAAGTAACTTTTGCCAGAATTTGAGTATTCCTGCCCGGATAAACGGTTACGATGGTCGCGATCGTCCCGTTTTATCCGGAGTTGACGCCAATGAGCACACCCGCCAGCCCTCTTACCGGCCGGCTGATGTCCCTCGACGCCTATCGCGGTTTCATCATGCTGGCCATGGTTTCCAGCAGTCTCGGAACGTCCAAATTGCGCGGCGATCCCGACTGGTGGCCCCTCGCCTACCAGCTTTCGCACCTTTGGTGGGAAGGCTGTACGTTCTGGGATCTGATTCAACCTTCCTTCATGTTCATGGTCGGCGTTTCGATGCCGTTCGCCTTCGCCAAGCGTGTCGAACGCGGCGAGAGCTGGACGAGGCAATTTCTCCACGTCATCAAGCGGTGCCTGCTCCTTTGCTTCATCGGTTTTATGATGGATTCGTTCAGGCAGCCGTATGTCACTATCCAATTTATCCGCGTCTTGCAGCAGATCGCTCTCGGCTACTTCATCGCGTTTTTCTTTCTCCATCTCGGTCCCAAGGGCCAACTCGCGGGGGTGATTCTTTTGCTCGGCGGGCACACGCTGGCGTTCTATCTGGATGGCGGCATGCATGCCTGGGATTACACTTACAAAGACCAGAACATCGGCCGCAAAATCGACCGCTGGATGCACCACCCATTTGCGGACGTGGGCTACAAGCACATCATGCCGTTGAGCACCGGCTTCTACGTGACCTTCAATGCCGTCTCCTCGGCGGGGACGATCCTCATTGGCGTGCTGATTGGTGAATTGCTCAAAGGTAGTCGCTCGTCGGGTTATAAGGCCACGGCATTGCTGCTCGCCGGCGGGGCGTGCTTCGGGCTCGGCATGCTGGCCGGCCAATGGGTTCCGCAGGTCAAGCGAATCTGGACTGCATCGTTCGCGTTGCTCGCCGCCGGCTGGACCTGCTGGATGATGTTCTTCTTCTACGTGGTCATCGACATCATCGGGTTCCGCCGCTGGTCGTGGCCATTGATGGTCGTCGGGGTCAATTCGATTTTCATTTACTTCGTCGGCCAGATCCTTGCCGACCCAATCAAGAACCTGCTCAGTCCAGTGACCGCCGCCTGGCTGCCGGCACTTGGCAACTGGGGGCCGGTAGCTCACGCGTCGATGGTCGTCGTCGTGCTCTGGTTGCTTTGCGTGTTTCTGTATCAGAAGCGGATATTCTTTAAGGTGTAAAGAAAGATCCCCCCAAGCCCCTGGGTGAGGCTTTGCGAACCCAGGGGATCAACGGCAATCCAAGTCCGTAAATAAACAATGCCCACCGGAGAACCTCTCATGCGTTCGCGATATTTCTTTGGCATCGTCATCCAGCTATATGCCAGCCTCTCCCTCTCCGCCGCAGAGCCCCACAAGCTGGCGATCGAAGAGCAACCGCGCGATCCGAAAGCGACCAAGATCGTCCTGATCGCGGGGTCGAGTTTCTTCAAAGTCGGCGAGCATGAGTACATCGCCGGGTGCGCGGTGCTGGCCGATCTGCTGAAGCAAACGCCCAACGTTGCGCCGGTGCTGGCGATCGATTGGCCAAAGAAGCCGGAGACGCTTTTGGGTGCCAAAGCGATCGTCTTTCTCTTCGACGGCGGCGACAAGCATGCCTTGTTGAAAGACGATCGCCTAGCCCAGATCCAGAAACACGTGGACTTGGGCACCGGCCTGGTGCATTTGCATCAGGTGATCGATTACCCCAAGGACTTCGGCGACCGCGCTCGAATGTGGACCGGAGCGGCCTGGGAACAAGGGTTCGGCCAACGGGCGCACTGGATCACCGAGTTCAAGACCTTTCCCGAACATCCGATCACCCGTGGCGTCATGTCGTTCAAGATCGACGACGGTTGGCTGTTCAAACTGAAGTTCGTTCCCGAAATGAAGGGCGTGACGCCGATTCTGAAGACCGCGTCGCCCAAGAAGCCCGATACCAGCAACGATGCCATCACCTCCTGGGCCTATGAACGACAAGATGGCGGCCGGGCGTTCACGTTCACCGGGGCGCATTTGCACGTCAGCTTCGCCGAGGAAGGGTATCGGAAGCTGCTCACGAATGGCATTCTGTGGAGCGCCGGCGTGGAAATTCCGAAAGACGGGAGTCCCGTGAAGCTTGAGGCGGATGAGTTGAAGAAGTATTTGGAACTGCGTCCTGCGCCCAAGGGGAAGTGAGCAAAAAACGTTTCGTTTAGCCGCTCCTCGTAGGGTTTCCGGAGAGGAGCGCGGGCAATCGAGCAACCTCCATGCAATCGTTGGCTGATTTCACCCGCTCAGTTCAATCGGCCGGACCGCGAACCGCCGTCGTGCTCGGCTCCGGGCAATCGACGGTTCTTGCGGACTTGACGGAAACCGCGTCCCTCTCGTTCGCGGATGTGCCGGGGTTGCCGCTTCCTTCGGTGCAGGGCCATTCCGGTCGGATCGTTCTGGGCTATTCTGGGCAAACGCCTCTGCTCATCTTTCAAGGCCGGGTGCATTTCTACGAAGGCCACACGTGGGAGAAAGTCGCCGGGCCCGTGCGCCTGGCTGCGGATCTCGGAATCAAAACACTCTTGTTGACCAACGCTGCGGGCGGCATTCACCCGTCACTGGAACCGGGATCGATGATGATCCTACGCGATCATCTTTTCTGGCAACGGCCTGACGCTTGGCAAGGCCCGACGCCGAGTGGTTGCCCGAACCTGCGCGGCGAACGGCCGTCGCCTTATTCGCCACGGCTCGTGCAAGTGTTGAAGGAAGCCGGTCGGAGCATCGGCGAGGAGTTGCTCGACGGCATCTATGCCGCCGTCACCGGGCCGAGTTACGAAACACCAGCGGAAATACGGGCTCTACGAACGGCGGGGGCGGATGCCGTCGGGATGTCCACGGCGTACGAATGCGAGACGGCTCGATCCCTGGGTGTCGAAGTCGCGGCGATTTCCGCGATCACGAACAAAGGGGCCGGCCTCTCGGAGGGCACGCTCGACCATCACGACGTCTTGCACATCATGGCGGGGATACGACAACGGCTCGGGCGGTTGATTGCGGGATTCGTGGAGCGGGTTGGTTCGTAGTCTTGGTTCGTAGTGACCCGCTTTAGCGGGTCGAGC
>JAIOQJ010000039.1 GCA_021413475.1 Planctomycetota bacterium
TGCCGTTCAGTTTCATCCACGAACGGCCCCGGTTTATCGATGCCCAAACCGCGAACTCGGTGCCCAGATAGAGCAAATCCTTGTTGATTAGGTCTTCGCGGAGAACCCTCGTCGTTCCGTCCGGCAGGTTGCCGCGCAGAGATTTCCAGGTCTGGCCGAAATCTTGTGTGACAAACACGTATGGCTCCTCGTCGTCGGAGCGATGGACGTCGAAAACCACATACGCTCGGCCATCTTCCCAGCGCGACGCTTCGATGCTCGACACCCAGCGTGGCCCCGGCAGACCGGCCTTCGCGAAGTTGGCGGAGACGTTGGTCCAGGTCTTGCCGCCGTCGCGCGTGACGTTCACCGCGCCGTCGTCGGTGCCGACCCAGAGGATGTCCGGATTGCGCGGCGACTCGCTGAGGGCCGTGCCGCTGCCGCGTTTCGTCCGCGTGATTTCTGGCGAGATCGCCTTCTGGTTCTCACCCTGCTTCACGGAGCGGAAGACATAGTTCCCGGCACTATAGAAGATGTTCGAATTGTGCTTCGACAGGATGAACGGCGTACTCCAGTTGAACCGGAACGTGCCCAGCGATCCCTGAGCAGGTGGACGGACAAATGTGCTCGCCCCCGTTTTGAGATTGCGGCGCATCATGTTTCCGTCCTGACTCTCTTGACAGGGCCTCGCTGCTTCCGAGTATCCGACGGGCCGCTCCAGGTGCCGTTGTCTTGCAGGCCGCCGTAGACGCGATATGGCCGGCGGTTATCGACGCAGACATGGTAAAACTGGCCGAGCGCGATGCGGTTGAGATGCTCCCAGTTCGCGGCCCGGTCGTAACTCAAGTACAGTCCGCCGTCGCTGCCGATGAGGAGATGCTTGCTATTCTTGGGATCGATCCAGAGATCGTGCTGGTCGGCATGAAGTCCGCCGTTGATCCCCTCGGCGGAGAATGTCTTTCCGCCATCGTTGCTGCGGAAAAATTCGACCCCCAAGACGTAGATGATTTTTTCATCCGTGGGATCGACGCGGACGACGGAGAAGTAAAACGGCCGGGGATTGATGCTGTTGACGCGGGTCCAGGTTTCGCCCTTGTCGGTCGATTTGTAGAGGCCCCCGGTTTCATTGCCTTCGGGACCTTGCCACTCCTGCGCGTTGGCGATCTGTCCGCCGAGTTGTCCGGTCGAATTCGGGCGAGGCGTCGCCCCGAGGCCGACGATTTCGAGCGTGATCTCGACTTCCTTCTTCTCCTTGCCGCGCAGGTAGGCGACCTTCACCTTGTCGCCGGCTTTCTTACCGAAGACTAATTTCGCGATCTCCCGGCGATCCGTGGTCGGTGTGCTGTCAATGGCCGTGATAATGTCATTGGTCTTCAACCCTGACTTGTCGGCGGGACTTTTGGCCAGGACTTCGGTGATAAGCAAGCCGCCCTCGGTGTTATCGATCTGGATGCCGAGGCTCGGACGGTTTTGGCCCGGGCCGCTCTTCGGCGTGAGAGCTTCACGAACGCCAAGCGTCACTTCCAGTTCCTTCTTCTCTTTGCCGCGCACGATGGTCAGCTTGATTTTGTCATTGGGTTTTTGCTTGCGAAGGAGGGTCACCATTGCGTCGTAGCTCTTGGTTTCCTGGCCGTTGAAGTGGGTGATGATGTCCCCTTCCTTCAATCCCGCCTTCTCGGCTGGGCTCTTCTCGGTGACATTGGTGATTTTCGCCCCACCGCCTTCATCATCGCCCGTGACGCCGAGGTAACTGGTCGGCGGTGCCTGCCGGGCCTTGCCCATGCCGGCCTTCTCGGTGTCGATGATGGCGAAGATCGTGTTGGGGTTCTGCCGCGACCAGTCGAGGCCGATCCGGCCCGTCTTGGCGGTCGGGAGCCCGTTGGTCAACTTGGTGAACGTCTTGCCGCCGTCGGTGGTGCGATGTAAGCCGCCGCCGGGGCCGTGGACCGTGGCTGGGGCGTATTCGTCGGTTCCGTCGGGCTTTTTGGCGTCGCCGCGGAAACTATCGAACTCGTCGCGCCGCCGTTCCCAGGTGCCGACGATCAGCGTCTCGGGATCGGTCGGATGCATGGCGAAATCGATGACGCCGGTGTGGTCGTCGATGAAGAGGGTTTTGTTCCAGGTCAGACCGCCGTTGACGGACTTGAACAGGCCGCGTTCCGGATTCGGGCCGTAGAGCCGGCCAAGTGCCGCCACGTAAACGATGTCTGGATTCGTCGGATGAATGATGATCTTGCCGATCTGGAACGACTGCTTGAGGCCCATGTTCTTCCAGGTTTTGCCGGCATCGAACGACTTGTAGACGCCATCGCCATACGAAACGGAGTTGCGCGGATTCGCCTCGCCAGTGCCGACCCAGACGATGTTCTTATTCGAGGGAGCGACAGCCACCGCGCCGATCGAGACGGTCGCTTCGCGGTCGAATTGGTGCTCGAAAGTGACGCCGTTATTGACGGTTCGCAACAACCCGCCCGACGCCGTCGCCACCCAATAGTTGGTCGGATCGCTCTCGACAACGGCCAGCGACGTAATTCGCCCGCCCATCGTCGCCGGGCCGATGCAGCGCCACTTCATCGGGTTGATCCAACTCGCGGGCAGGATCTCTTCGTCGACCTTCTTCGGCGGCGGCAGGAGTTCACGTTCGCGGTATGCCTTCAGCCGCAACTGCAACTCGGCGATCTCCTTCTCGATCCGCTTGATCTCTTCCTCGTCGCTTTTCGACGTCGCCGGCTGAGCGAGTACGGAGAGATTGCCGATCAAAACCGCCAGGAGCATAAGCGTAAATGATCGTACGATGATCGGATGTCGTTTCATGGCCATTTTAGTGGGGAATCGAGGAGAGAACCGTCCGAATATTGGTGCCCGGACAATCGGCAAACTTTCACTACCTTGTGAGAACCGCCGAGTTTACCAGATTTTGCGGGGTTGGGATAGAGAATCCGGTGCGCACCGCGCTCCTCTCCGGAAACCCTACGAGGACCGGCCAAACGTTTAGCCGCTCCTCGTAGGGTTTCCGTAGAGGAGCGCGATGACCGGCAAAAAAGCGTCACCGCTTAACCGCATCCCGCGGCACCAGCAACGCCTCCGGATGAAACGCGAACGTTGTAGGCGAGTTGAGCATCACCAACGGAATGATCGGGCACTTGGCTTTATCGAGCGACCAGACCGCCCCGCGCTGAGCCTCGGGGATGTCGACGATGATCATCTTGCCGCCATCGGCTAGCTCTGGTTTCACTTCTTTACCAGCGGGGTCGAAGAAACGTGGTGGGCCGGCGGGGATGTACTCGGCGAAGATTGCCAGTCGTGTCGTCTCGCGGGGGACGTAGAAATACAACCGGGGTGTCGGCAGGCCCTGGCTATTCGACCAGCCATCCATGATTACCAACCAATCTGTTGGGACGGAAAACCTCATCGCGCGCCGCGGGCTCCAGATCTTCACCTGATACTGCCCCGGCTTGGGCAGAGGGATGGCGACTTCGGACCAGTCCTCGCGCCAGTTCTTGCCGGTGGCAACTTCCTTTTCAAAAACAATCTCTCCCTTGGCATCCGTGGCGGTCAAACGGACGCTCAGTTCGCAGCCGAGCCGCAGCACGAACGGACGCTCGCCGCCCGGCGATTGAACCGTGAAGATTTGCGAATTGAGGACGAACAAAACGGATGAATACTCACCCTTGCTCGGTTTCGGTTCGACTAGCGGAACCAGCGGACCCGCGAAGCGCCGCACTTTGTATTCGAGTGGTTTCAGATCACGCACGCCGTTGCGAACGAACTCACGAGCTTCGGTATCGGTGAACCGGTGGATCGTCGCCCAACCCGGTGCTTTCGGATTTCGCCAGTCGAAGTCTTTGCCTAGATTTTCGTTGCCGGCAAGCGCCTCGTCGCGGGCCAGAAGCTGCGAGTGCCGGAAGGCGTGGATCATCGTCGAATCGTAGACGCCCCAGAGCAATTCCATCAAGCGCAGGGCGGAATCACGGCGGGCGTCGGTTTTCGGCTTCGATTGCAGATAGTCGAAACGCCGTTTCAGATATTCGACGTAGCGAGCGTAATCTGCCACCCGGCCGGCCATGGCGGGTGTAGCTTCGGCCAATCCCCAAGCCTCATCGATATCGCGGAACGACAGGGCCAATTCGTGCGAGCAGAGATGGAAGCCCTCGGACCAGCGGGTGAGCATCCGCTTCATCGGCTTGGCGGCGGGGCCGAACGACTTTTCAACGTAGTCTTCGAACAAGGCATAGGCGTCGCCCTTGGGATTCCAGGCCAGGCGGCTGGCGATGTACCACGCCGGCCCCATCGCCCCGGTGCTGAATGTCGATTCGCAATTGAAGCTATCGACCCCTCGACGATGCCAGCCGCGCAACCGTTCCGGGCCAAAGGTGAGGAAATCGAACGTCGGCAGATCGTGCGACCAGTCGGGGATCGACCAGTAGTCGTAAATCCCCATCCGCGAGACTTTCTTGCTCCAGGCATCGAGCAATTGATCGGGCGAGAACTTCGTTCGTTGAAAAGCGTAGGGAATGACCTGCACGTAGACGTTCGGTTCCAGCGGGATCGTCGGCACCGCCGCGTGCTCGTTGTAGGCATATAGGCTCACCCAACCGTCGGGAAACTCGGCACGAACCGCCTTGGCGGCCTGGTTGGCAACGTGAAAGACCCGATCGCTGACGGACCCGATCTTCCGCGATTCCGGGGAATCGCAATGTCCGCCGCCGTCGGCCGGTTCCACCGAGACGGCCCAGGAACGCGGCCCCGTGGGATCGATCTTCCGCGCCTGACGATAGGTATCGACGCGGTCTTTCACGAATAGATCGACGACTTCTTGGTTGCTAGGGCAGAACTTGGAGATCTGCGACCACGGCACGCGTTCTCCGTTAATCATGGCCCGGTATTCGGGATGCTCTTCGAGCACCTTCTTGTGTTTCAGGTTGAAGCCTTCGCCCGAGTGCCCGGCAAGGAGATACTCGCCGCCAAAGTGATTCCGCCGCGTCCACGCGGCCCAGCGTCCCTGAAGTTCCCGTTTCGGATCGAGCGGCAGATTGCCGCCGAACCCGCCCGAGCCAAAGAAGAACCGCGACCGAAACGCGGGAGCCAGAGCGATCGCCTCGCGAATGCGGATGTCCTTGCGT
This sequence comes from Planctomycetota bacterium, assembly GCA_021413475.1. Lineage (GTDB taxonomy): Bacteria > Planctomycetota > Planctomycetia > Gemmatales > Gemmataceae > JAIOQJ01. The sequence goes on from JAIOQJ010000039.1 coordinate 5,103, forward strand.
TCGGGGATGATCGTCCAGCGCTCCGACGGTGCGAACCAACGGCAGCCGAGATGTTCCAGATAGAAGGAGACGGCGTGCGTCAACCCAGCATCGTCCCGGCCGACGAGCCAAAGGCGTTTGTCGCCGTCCGGCCAGATCACGAACGCTTCTTTCCGGTCCGCGGGCAAGGCCTTCACCGCGCCCGCGGGAACTCCCGGAGAATCGACATGCGCAAGCACAATGCCGTTGGCCGCGTCATTCGCACTGCTGGCGAACTCCTGACCGGTCATGCGTCCGAGGTACAGTTTCAAATCCGCGATTGCATCCTTCAGATCGTTTG
>JAIOQJ010000355.1 GCA_021413475.1 Planctomycetota bacterium
AACCAAAACCGAAGACGGTTGAACCACAGAGACACAGAGGTCACAGAGAAGAATTCGACAAAATTAGCTTTCTCTGTGCCTCTGTGGTTCAATTCTTGTTTTAATTTCGGCTTCCGCGTTGTGGTTAGTCTTTCTTTTGGACGGCATCTTGGCAAGTCCCGTGCGGCCTGTCATGATGAAGCGACGAGGCTTTCCATCTCCGATCGACGCCTTGAGGCCCCGACATGAATTTGCTGATCCGGCTGATCGTTCTAATTCCGACTACCTTGCTGTTGGTAGTGCCTTCCCTGCTCGCGCAGGCCAAGCTTCCCAAGCCGCCGGATCGTTACGACGTGGAATTTCGTTACCGCATCAAAGCCGGCCGCAATGAGCGGATCGCTCAGTTTCTCGACATGGCCAAGTATCTGAACAAACTCGGCTTCGTCGAGACCGAAGACGATGATTCCGATCTCGCGATGTTCGACCCGAATGCCGAGCGCATGCTCGGCACCATCCCCTCAGCCAGTGTCCGCGACCTTCTCAAGGAACCCCGCATTCAGACCGTTCTGCTCACGCCCGCCGGGTACAAACCGCCGGATGAAGGCAAGGGCCGGGTCAAAGTGGTGATCGATCTGAATAGCGGTTTCGCTCCGGAAAAGCAGCAACTCTTCGGCATCCAGATCAAGCAAATCCTCGCGGTCCTCGGTTTCGAGGAGGCGGTGGCCTACGACCATCGCGGTTACACTCGTCTGCGCGGGACGATACCGTGGGTCAAGGTGGCGACCTTGCTGAAAGACCTGCGCGGCCAACCGTCGGGTTGGTTCCTGCCGCTCACGAGCGAGGAAGAACTGGCGGAGCCGCTGCGTTCGATTCTGCCGATTCGCCTGGTCGAAGTGCTGCCGGAAGAAGGCGTTCCCGCGCCGGTGACAGGTCAGGCCGTGTTGCAGCCCGTTCCGGCCGATCAGCCGCAACTCGCCAAGCTGAGTACCGATCTGCGCCGTTATCTCGCGGAGGAAGGGAAGCTGGTCTTACCAGTGCGTGTCGAGGTGATGTTAAATTACACCCCGCCTGGAAGTGACAACTTTTGGCGGGAGCAGTTTCGGCTTGCGAATCCGCCTACGGCGATTGAAGGCAGGCTCGGCAATGTCGTGACCGTCACCGTCCCGGCCGGCGATCAAGTCGGTCTCCTGGCTCGCCTGCCGTTCGTGTTGAGCATCCGCCTGCCGCGTTCGAGCAACACGGCCGTGCCCCCCTTGGCCAAGGAAGAGCCGAAGAAGGAAGAGAAAAAGGACGAAAAAGTAGACGAAAAGAAGGATGAAAAAAAGGACGAAACGAAAGAGGAGCCGAAGGAGCTGCCTCGTCCCACGGAATTGCCTCCGCCGTCGGTGCCGAAGTTCGATGTTCTGAAAGAATTACGGCTCGGTCAACTCCATCAACGCGGAACATTGGGGACCGGAGTTCGCGTCGCGGTGATTGATACCGACTTCACCGGCTACCAGAAGTACCTTGGCAAGGGCCTGCCACGGACGACGCACTACGTCGATCTGACCGCGGAGCGCAACAGCGAAATCCAACCCGAGCCGACGCTGACGCCGCCCGACGCGATCGGCCACGGCACCCACTGCGCCCTCGCGGTGCGCTATGCCGCCCCGGACGCGGAGATCGTGTTGGTTCGCATCGCTCCGGATGTTCCCTATCAACTCCTGACGGTCTACCGGTTGATGCTGGGGGAAGTCTTCCAACCGGAGAGCTTCCGCATCCGCCGGGAAGAAATGGATACCGAAGCAGGGCTGCTGCGTAGCGAACGAACCCTCGCCAACCTGGTTTACCGCAAAGCGTTCGACGACTTCGATGACGAGGAACCCGCCCGCGAACGCCGACGAAACGCCAAGGCCGCCATCGTCGCCCTTGACGCGAGGGAAAAGCTGCTGACCGGGCGGGTAAACCGTTTGCTGCAACTTGAACTGGATCTCCTCAAACTCAGTGGCGTGAAAGTGATCCTCAACAACGTCGGCTGGAACTCCGGCCTGCCGCTCGACGCGAACAGCCTTCTGAGCCGCTTTCTCGATGAAAAGATGAGCGTGGCCCATCCGAATGTCGTGGTGAGCGGTTCAAAGGGCCCCAAGCCAACCGTCTGGTTCCAGCCCGCGGGCGACACGCGCGGCCAAGGCTGGATCGGCTTGTTTCAAGACAACGACGGCAACGGCATCATGGAGTTCGTCCCGCCCGGCACGCCGTTGCGAGCCGAGCGCTGGTCGCCTGAGTTGAACTTCCTCTCCTTCCGTTCGGATAAGAAAGCGGACGAGGCTGAACTTCCCGCCGGGGCGCGTGTTCGGTTGACCGTTCAGTGGCGCGAATCCCACGATCCGGGGATTTCCGAGACGGAGTATCGTACGCCGATCGCGCCGTTGAACCTTCGGTTACTCCGACAACGCGATCCCGGAGCCGAGAAACTGGCGAACGACGAGATGGAAGTGATCGCGCGCACCGAGGGCGATCCCGAACGGCTGGTCTCCGAGCCCGAGTTCGGCGTCTACGAACACGCGATCGAGCTTACCCTCCCGGCCGCAGGCCGCTATGCTTTGCGAGTCGAAGGCAAACAGCCGATCGGCGTTCGACCCGGCGGGTCGTACGGCATCAAGGATCAGGAAGTTCGCTGGGAACTTCGGCCGCGTTTGTTCATTGAAGTACTCGATCTCCCCACCCGTTCCAAAGGCCGTATCGTCTTCGGCGATTACGAGTCATTCCTCGGCGGTGTCGCGGTGCCGGGGGATGCACGGACCGTTATCTCCGTCGGTGCGATGGCCCCGAGCCGTCGGCCGCAAGGCTTCAGCGCCATCGGCGCGGGCACGGTCTCCGACTTGTTCATCAAGCCCGAGGTCATGACCTACGACCAGATTCCGGGATTCACGGAAGGACCTGCGAAAGGTTCCGCCATGGCCGCGTCGCTGGCGACGGGACTGAGCAGTTGCCTGTTGAGCGCGGGCGCCAATCCCGCCGATTTCCTGCGGACGCTGCGGATTCCACCGGGGCAGATATTCGAGGTGCCGGATGGGTGGTTGAAACCGAAGTAGTTCTACTGTATCCATTCGACAGTCTTGGCGAGCCGAGCGGCGTAAGCCGCCGGGTGTCTTTTTTGTATCACCCGGCGGCTTACGCCGCTCGGCTCGCCAGATCTCAGTAGAAATGGTGGAATCCCATGTCAAGATCGTGCCTAACCTGGCTCGCCTTTCTGATGATTCCATCGATCGTCCAGGCCGATCCCTGGCTCGACTTTCCGATGGGCGAGGGCATGATATTACAGAGCGGCGTCAGAACGACGCTGCAAGGCAGCGCGAAGCCCGGCGAGAAGATCGTCATCACCTTTCGTGAGAAGACCTACGAAACCGAAGCCGACAAGCCATATGGCCGCTGGAAGATCGAGGTCGAATCCGGCGATGCGGGCGGACCGTTCGCGCTAAGTATCAAGGGAAACAAGACGATCGATCTGAAGGATGTCCATGTCGCCGATCTACTGTTGGCGTCGGTCCTCGGCGATGGCATGGTGCTCCAGCGCGGCGACAAGGCCCCCGTGTTCGGCACCGCTATTCCGGGCCAAAAAGTGACCGTGGCCTTTCGGGATCGAACCTACGAAGCGACGGCCGACGCGCAAGGCAATTGGCGAGTCGATGTAATCCCCGGCGCGGCCGGCGGACCATTCCCGATGTCGATCACGGGAAAGGCGAAACTCTCGCTCAAGGAAGTCTACGTCGGCGACGTCTGGGTTTGCTCCGGACAATCGAACATGCACTACGCCCTTTCCTACAGCAAGGACGCCAGCAAGCTGACATTTGATCCGCCGAACCAGATGATCCGCTTGCAGAAATTCCCGGAAGGGAGCAGCATGCCGAATCATCCCGCCCTGAAGTTTGGCGGCTGGCAGCCTGCCCACAAAAAAGCCGCGCTGGAATTTTCCGGCACCGGCTATTACTTCGGCGCGGCCATGCACGAGAAGCTGAAGGTCCCCATCGGCTTGATCCATTCCGCATTAAACGCCACGGGCATCACCGAGTGGACTCCCGATTGGAAGCTCGTGGAAATGAAGGCCGGCAATCTCGGCTACGGCCAGCTTTACACGCGGCAAATCAAGTCGATCCAGCCGTTTGCCATCCGCGGCGTCATCTGGTATCAGGGTGAGGCAAACGCTCAGGCACCTGATTCCCTCGGCTACGACCGCCGACTAGCCGGTTTGATCGAAGGGTGGCGCAATGATTGGGGGCAAGGCGATTTTCCCTTCCTCTTCGTGCAGTTGGCCCGCATCGGTTTCGGTGTGGAACAAACCTACGGGGACAAACTTCCCACGGCCGAGCAGCGCGAGATCGTCAAGGATTGGGCCCGCGTCCGCGATCAGCAGCGACGGGTTCTCGCCACGGTTCCGAATACGGCGATGGCTGTCTCGTACGACTTGACCACGGGCAATCTGCATCCGCCAGAGAAGAAACAGATCGCCGAGCGGCTCGCCCTCGCGGCGCGTGCGCTGGTTCACGGGGAGAAGATCGAATACGCTGGCCCGTTGCCGGAATCAGCTCGACGTGAAGGCGATGAGGTGGTCGTGACTTTCTCGCATGCGGACGGATTGAAGGGCGAACCTCGGCAATTCGAGGCAGCCGCGGCGGATGGGAAGTTCGTCTCCGTGAGGGCCAAGATTGACGGCAAACAAGTGCGCCTCGATGTTTCGGACCTGAAAGGTCCGCTCACGATCCGTCACGCCTACCGGGAATGGCCCGATGGCAACCTTTTCAATTCTGCCGGATTGCCGGCCACGCCGTTTGTACTTGAAGTGAAGCCAAGTCCTTGAAGGCGATTTCTATCTGAATAGCTCCGAAAGCCGAATTTGTTTTTCGACCCGAAACCTGTCTGGCAGCACGATCGTCCGCGTATTCTTTTCATAATCAAGGATCGCGCAATAACCGAGCATCACAAGCACGGCATAGGTGGAGACGTTCGCAATGAACGACGGTGAAAAGAACTTCACCGCGCTGCCGGCGTATTTGTTCAGCTTGATCGTCAGGCCGTTGAAGTCGACGCTGCACATTTCATCGAGCACCAGATGCGAGAGGAAGCCGATCATGACCGCCGCGGTTAGAAATAAGCGCGTTCGCATGGAGGGATGATTGTAACAGAGGTAGACGACTAGCCCCGCGATCAGCATGGCCGGGATCGAATGATACATGCCACGGTGAACCGTGAGGCGTTTGAAGATCTTGGAAATGACGTAGCGAAGCAGGATGTAAACGCTTCCCAGAAAGAGAAACACATCCTCGTCGGCAAGATGGGCGTCCATCAGCCGCCGCCACATCAAAAGGGGAATCATCACGGCCGCGAGGCTGAAAAGTTCGCGGACCGGCACGCCCGAATCGCTGTCGAGATCGGGGAGTAGGCCGCCGACGGTCGTTAGCGCGGAACCCAAAAGAGCCGTGGAGGTATCGAAATCAAGCTGACGATGGGCCATGCCGCCGTAGACGAAGCCGAGCGAAGCGGAAAACGCCAGATGTCCTTTGTAGCTCGCCATCGGCTCCTCGCATCGGGATTCAATCCAGTGCAGGATACCCATCCGCGAAAATCGTGACAATCCCATCAATTCAACTGACCTATACAGCATGTACATGCGTATAATATGGTGAGTGTATGAGGAGACTCACCATGACCAACAACGAGATCGCAAACAGGCTCCTTTCCCATGCCCGGGAACTTTACCGTCGGCACGACAACTTGTATCGCGTCAAAGCGTACCGCCACGCGGCCGAGAGCGTGATGCGGTTGGATTGTCCGATCGAGAAATTACTCCAAGCAAAAGGCCGCAACGCCCTGGAGCAGCTGCCGGGCATCGGCAGACACCTGGCGGCCACCATCACCGAGTTTGTGCAGACGGGCGAATGGAAGCCCGGGGCGTGAGCAATCGCAATGCTTGGCGAGCCAGGTTGCGTAAGCTCCGGGAGTAATTGAGCTGTCTCGAAGTCCTCCAAGAGCTTACGCAACCTGGCTCGCCCGGAATTGTTACTTCTTTATTTCGCGCTTGACTTCACCCGAGCTTCGGGCGAACATTAAAGCATCCTTACCTGCCGATCCGATCATACGTGTATCCGGATACGTCTGATCATTGCCCACCCGCCTTGGACCCTCCCCCCCGGATTGGAATGAACCTGCCATGCGCTCGACTCTCCGCATCCTCGCGGCGATCAGCCCTTTAATTCTCGGTACCGCGACCGAGACCTTCGCACAGCCGCTCAACGAGCGGATCGATCAACTTATTGCCACCGGCTATCCCGATTACGCGAAGCAGGCGGCACCAATCGCAAGCGACGCGGAATTCCTCCGCCGGGTAACGCTCGATCTCAACGGTACCATTCCGACAACTGTGGAGACGCGCGCGTTCCTCGCCGACAAAGCGAGCGACAAACGCGTCAAAGTGATCGACAAGCTGCTAGCCAGCCCGGCGTTCGTCCGGCAGATGACCCAACATTTTAATGTCATGTTGATGGAACGCCGGCCCGATTCAAAGGTCGCGAAAGCGGCCTGGGATGAGTATCTCTCGACCAGCTTCGAGAAGAACAAGCCGTACGATGTGATGGTTAAAGAGATTCTTTCCTCGGATGGCGTCGATCCCAAATCACGCGCATCCGCGAAGTTCATGCTCGACCGCGATCTAGAGCCGAACATCGTCGTTCGCGATATGGGCCGTCTCTTCCTCGGCCGTAATTTGCAGTGTGCTCAGTGCCACGATTCGCCGATCGTCGATGACTACAAGCAGGAACACTACTACGGATTGCTGGCGTTCATCAATCGTGCCGCTCTTTTTCCAAACCCGCGGCTGCCGACGGCGATGATCGGCGAGAAAGCCGAGGGGGAAGTCAACTTCACGAGCGTTTTCGACAAGAACAAGATTCAAAAGACAACTGGCCCGAAAGTGCTGACGGGCAAAGCGCTCAGCGAGCCGAAGCTCGAGAAGGGGAAGGAATACAAGGTTGCCCCCACGGCCCCGACCGTGCGACCGGTGCCGACTTTCAGTCGCCGCGAGCTTCTGGCCGCGGCCCTGGTGGAAAGCCCCGCTTTCCCCCGCAACATCGCCAATCGGCTCTGGGCGATGATGATGGGCCGAGGTCTGGTGCATCCGCTCGATCTCGATCACAAAGACAACCCGCCGTCGCACCCGGAACTGCTTGATCTGCTTTCTAAAGAGATGCTCGCTCACAAGTACGACATGAAGTGGTTCATCCGCGAATTGGTTCTGAGCAAGACTTATCAGCGTTCCAGCGAAGTGCCAGAGAAGATGAAAGATCCGCCTGCCGATCGCTATCTGGTCGCGGTGATGAAGCCGTTGTCGCCGGAGCAGTTCGCCTACGCTTTGATGCAGGCGACGGGCCTAGCCGATTCTGAACGACAGGCTCTGGGCGCGAAAGCAACCGATGCCGCCCTCGCGGCCCGGCTCGCTCCCCAGGTCCCAGCGTTCGTGCGGATGTTCGGCAGCCAGGCGGGCCAGCCGGAAGACAGCTTCCAGGCCTCGCTCGATCAGACGCTCTTCCTCAAACACAATTCGGCCATCCGTGGTTTTATCCAGAACCGGCCGGGCAATCTGCTCAATCGCACCATGGTGCTCAAGGATCCCAAGGCGATTGCGGATGAACTTTTCCTGAGCGTGTTCTCTCGCCCCGCCACCGAGGAAGAAAAGAAAGACATTGCGGAAGTGCTCAAAGGCGGCGGCGAACAGGCGCCGATCCTGAGCGAAATCATCTGGGCGATGTTGGCCACGGCGGAGTTTCGCTTTAACCATTGATTAGGCGAGCCGGCTCGCGTGAGCGGCCGGAGGAAGCAACGGGAACTCAAAGAATACTCCGGTAGCTTACGCAACCCGACTCGCCCAGCGATCTGAACTGAAACTAACGAGGGAATTGCCATGAAACGCTGCGACTACGCCTGCCATTCCGCAGCAGAAGCGGGTCGTCGTGGTTTATTTGGCGGGCGGCTCCTCGCAGCTCGAAACTTGGGACCCGAAGCCCGGCACCGACACTGGCGGGCCGTTCAAGGCGATTCCCACTTCGGTCACTGGCACGCACATCAGCGAGTTGTTGCCGTTCACGGCCAAGCAGATGCACCGGCTCGCGCTCGTTCGCGGCGTCAACACCGGCATCAACGATCACGGCCAAGGCCAGATCCACATGCTCACCGGCCGGAAGACCGAGCCCGCCATCCAATATCCCGAGATCGGTGCCGTGGCCGCCAAGCTCCTCGCCCGCGATGGCGACGGTCTCCCCGGTCATTTGCAGATCACTCCCAACGGCAGCAGCGAGTTCAGCAAGAAGGACTCCGCCTTCCTGGGGCCGAAGTTTTCGTCGATCGCCCTCGCCAACGGCAAGCCGCCTGTCGATCTGTTCCGTCCGGCGAACCTGACCGACTCCGTCGATCAACAACGCGAAGCCCTGCGGCAGAAGCTGAACGACCGCTTTGCCAAGTCGCGCAAGTCGGCCCAGACCGAGGCGTACACCGAATCGTATGATCAGGCCGCTCAGTTCTTCCAGAAGCAGAGCGTCTTTGCCGTCGATAAGGAAGACCCCAAGGTGGCCGCCCGTTACGGTAGCCACGATTTCGGTCGGCACATGTTGCTCACCCGGCGACTGCTCGAAGCGGGCGTGACGTTCGTGAAGGTCACGCACTCGAACTACGATACCCACCACGAGAACTTCGATTTCCACATCGAACAACTCGCCGAGTTCGATCGCCCGTTCGCGGCACTCATCGACGATCTGGCCGAGCGCGGCATGTGGGAATCGACATTGGTCATTGTGATGGCCGAATTCGGCCGCACGCCGCGAATCAATGAACGCTACGGTCGCGACCACTGGGGCACCGCCTGGAGCGTCGCGCTGGGAGGCTGCGGCATTAAGGGAGGCGCGGTCGTCGGCAAGACCAACGCCAACGGTACCGCGGTCACCGATCGCCAGGTCAACGGCGGGCATCTTTTCCATACCTACTTCAGAGCCCTCGGCCTCGACCCGACCAAGAACTTCTACCCCAACGAACGCCCCGTGCCGATCGCCGACCCGAAGGCGAGCGAGATCACGGAGATTTTGGTTTAACCGATTGGCGAGCCGGCTCGCCAAATCCCCATGCCAACCCTCGTCACGACCTCCCATTTCGAGATGCTTTCTCCCGCGGAATTACGCTCCAAACCGGCACCGCGCGGCGGTCTGGGCATTTGCCTTTTGCCGTTTCCGATCCCAGAATTGAATCGCTTCTTCTACACCGCCATCGGCGGTGATTGGTTCTGGATCGACCGCTTGCCGTGGACGTATGCCGACTGGATGAAGTACCTCGACCGCCCCGAATTGCAGACGTGGCTCATCACCGAAGCCGGTGTTCCTGCCGGTTATTTCGAACTCGAAATGCAACCAGAAGCAAACGTCGAGATCGTCTACTTCGGACTGCTGCGGCAATTCGTCGAACACGGCCTCGGCGGTTGGGCCCTGTCGCAAGCGGTCGAGAAAGCGTGGGCGTGGGGCGCACGCCGAGTCTGGGTTCACACCTGCGATCTCGATCATCCGTGGGCGCTGAATAATTACCTGTCCCGAGGGTTCAATCTCTTCAAGACGGAAACGAATGTCGAAGATTTGCCCGCTAAGTCTCCGGGGCCTTGGCCGGGTGCCCGCGATGCGTGAGGTTGCCCGTTTCGATAGAATTCCAATCGGTTCAATTGTGTCCCGCTCTTCGAAGCACCATTCATGCTCAATCTCTCGATCTCGCAGGCAATATTCGACGGTAGCACTCTCCGCGCTCGCTCGGCGAACTTCCGGGACGAATGGAGCGAAACGGCGATTTCTCTCTGCCGGGCGATGGGATCTCCGTCGGCGGAAGTCGAATGTCCGGAAGCGTTGTTCGCTCGGCCATTCGGTAAAGAGCACGTCGCGGTCGTGAGTGTCGCTGGCCCACCCACATACACGGCCTTGCGGTTTCGCGTTCTGGTACTCAGTACCGATCTCTATTTTCATCTGCACGATCCGTTCGCCATCGCGGGCCGTTATCCTCCAGATTGGGACGCACGCGGTTCCTTGCCCGATTTCGATTGGCCGCCCGAACCGTTGCCGCGGCGCACGATCAAGATGCTGTCCCAAGTCCTTCAGGAGGGCGACGGCCCATTTTTGCTCGGTGCGGCACAGACACTCGTCGATGGCGGAAAAATCGTGCTGCAACGGCAGGGGCCGGCGAACGAAGTGCTCCGCGATCTCTGGTTGCTGTTGCCCGACAGCGTTCGGCGAACACTTTGGCCGGCCACGTTCGCTTTTAGCAACGATCTCGGATTTGATCTACTGGCTATGCCGAACACTCCGGCCATTTTGGGGCCTGGATCCCTGACGGAAGATCAGGTCCGCGATTACCCGGATAGCCGGTATGAACGCTATCTGCAAATCGCCATCGAGACGAATGACCAAGCCGAACTCGATCGGCTGCTGGCCCGCAAGAGCACGAGCGATATGATCCGCTTGGCACTCTTCATCATCGTGATCGCCTCCACGGTGTTGGCATTGACGAAGGTTATTAGCGCGATCAACTGAGCCGCTTGCGGCTTGGCGCACGCCCCTTTTGTCCACCCGGCGTGCGCCAAGCCGCAAGCGGCTCAATTCATAGGAGTATCACCATGGACGCCGACAAAGCCCGCGAACTCGTGCTCGTCATTCCCGAACAACGATTTCGCGAGGCCGGCTTTTTCACCGGCTTCCGGGCGTTCGATCCCAATTATTTGGCAATTTTGCTCGACCCCGCGTACCTGAGCTATCGGCCACGGGGCGAAGTGGAGACCGATCCGTCGTTCAAGCAATTGATTCCGTACGTAGTTCTCTGCTGTCGAGGTGAAATATTCCACTACAAGCGTGGCAGTTCCGGCGGGGAGAAGCGCTTGCAGGCCCTGCGTTCCGTAGGCATTGGCGGGCACATTAATCCGGAAGATGGCCCGGCATCGTCCGAGCCGTATCGCGCCGGCATGATACGGGAGTTGAACGAGGAAGTCGCCATCCCTTCCGCTTATAGCGAAATGTGTATCGGCTTCATTTTCGATCCGAGCACGCCGGTGGGGGAAGTGCATCTCGGCGTGGTGCATCAGTTCGAAGTCGAGTCGCCCTCGGCCCGGCCGCGTGAGTCGGCAATTGCCGAGGCGGGTTTCGCACCGCTGAGTGAATTACTCACTTCGCGAAGCCAGTTCGAAACCTGGTCGCAACTAACACTGGATGAACTTCAACGGGAATCGTCGCGATAGTAGATTTCGACGCGTACGCGGTTGGGCGGGTTGATGGCGACGTTGCCGACGCGCTCGACTTTGGGATGCCGGCCAAAGGCCGTGCGCAAGCGATCGGGCATGTCGGCATCGAGCGTGCTGAGCTTCTCGGGCAACTGGCCGTAGTAGTGTACTTGCCCCAGAAACGCCTCACGCGTTTGACCGGCGGGGGGATCGCATTCGACTTCGCTGATGGAAAATTTGGAGCGTTCCCGAGCGGGACCGTCGCGAAGCCAGGAACCGACGGCTAGCACGCCGGCCACGACCAAGGAGGCGATCGCGGCCGTGAGCAGGATGCGCGGAAGCAGGGTGCGGACCCATTTCATTTACCACACGGTCAATTCGCGTTCGAGCAAAACGCCGCTGGTCTCGCGGACGCGATTTTGCACCTGGTCGATCAATTGCAGAACATCGTGAGCAGTCGCACCCGGCTGAGCGACCAGCCAGTTGCCGTTGCGTTCGCTGATCTCGGCCGCACCGACTCGCGATTTGACCAGGCCCGCTCGATCGATGAGCAACGCCGCCCGCTCGCCGCGCGGGTTCTTGAACATCTGCACGGCCGCCTGAAACGTGAACGGTTGCGTGGCCTTGCGGTTGATCCAGGCTCGGCGAAGGCGTTTGACGATCCCCGCGGGTTGGTCCTTGATCAACTCGAACTCGACCGAGAGAACAACGGGGTCCTCAATATCGCTGGTGTGATCGCCGAAATGGAGTTCGG
>JAIOQJ010000356.1 GCA_021413475.1 Planctomycetota bacterium
CGCTCTACCACTGAGCTACAGAAGCGAACAAACCGCGTTTCTCGTTTCGCGTTTCTTGTTCCTGTCTTAACTCGAAACATGGAACTCGAAACCGATTAAAGCGGGCGATGGGATTCGAACCCACGACTACCTGCTTGGAAGGCAGGAACTCTACCACTGAGTTACACCCGCAATAGGTTTCTTGTTCCATGTTTCTTGTTGCGGATTGATCAACTCGAAACAAGAAACACGGAACGAGAAACAAGAACCTCGAATGGGCGGAGAGGGATTCGAACCCCCGAACTCCGAAGAGGCCAGATTTACAGTCTGGTGCAATTGACCACTCTGCCATCCGCCCGGATGGTGCGGCGCTGCCGTCAAGCTCCCGGAGGGGATTGAACCCACGACCTACGGTTTACAAAACCGTTGCTCTACCACTGAGCTACAGGAGCACAAGGCCTCTCCAGGAAATTATCACGATAGAACCTCGAAAGACCAGTGACAAGGCGAATTTGCGTCCGACTAGCGGAGTGCCTTCTTCGTGCGCATAAGGATCGCATGCGGGACGCACGGGTAATCTGTCCGAGCCCGAAGCGCTAGCAAGGGCGGATCCGCCCTTGCTAGCGCTTCGGGCTCGGATCGCATTGCTTATCATTTGAAGCCACATTTACTTGAGACACGTCGTGTCCCGAATTGGTTCGATTAATCACGGCGGCGCGAGCTGCTTGCGTACCTGGCCGTCGACTTCTTGGCTCCAGGGATAGACCAGAAATAGCTTGGACGACGAATCCGGCCCCTGTCCCGTGGAGGGAGCGGCAATTCGGAATTTGCCGACCCTGCTATTTTCAAGCAATAGCACGAAGGTTCCGCCCACTTGAAGCGGCTTGCCCCCGGGCAATTTCGCTTCGCCCATGTTCTCGATCTCGATCTCCCCGGCATCGAGCGGCGAACCAGCAATTGTCTCGCGGATTTCCACACGCGAGTTCGGCTTCCCCGCGGAATTCAACGTCACTTCCGCTTTGACTGCCGAGACCGTCTGCAGCAATTGCGACCGCGAAACGACGACCGCTTTACCATGCCCGAGCGCGAGGTAACCCAGATAGAAAAGCCAGCCGACAAACAGGGTGGCGGCCACAATGAGACGAAGGCGAGCGGCCTTCATTTCCGACCTCGCTTGGCCCACGAGACCTCTTCGAGAGGAATCGTATAGCCGTCGCTCAGCGTTCGATCGAGATCGAACACGTCGTGGAAGTCGTTGCGATCGTCGGAGTCGGTTTTGCTCAGCAACTCCGCCTCGATCAGGTTGAAGACGATTTCACCAATGTCGTCGGTCCGGTGAATGCCCCACTGATGGAATACGGTCTTGGCCAGCAGGCCGAATTCCTGGAGGGCCAGATCGCAGGCACCGCGCAGCAGTTCCGGTCCGCTCACATGATATTGTGGGCCGGGATCCGGCTCGACTTTCACGGGAACGCGATCGAGCATCTGTTGTGTGTGAGCCAGGGCCTCGAACAGGAATTCGTAGGCTTCGCTGGCGTAACGGGGATCGTGGCGCACGATCTCGGAAACTCCGGGGTGGTCTAAAATCATGATCTCTCTTCTTCCATGATACCAGTTCCATCAAACGATTCCTTCGCCGGAACCCCACACCAGGGCTCCCTCCTTCGATGGATCTTTCCAGTCGAACGACCATTGTACTCCTCACGCTCCGCGTGAGGTTCTTCGAAAAACACCTCACGCGGAGCGTGAGGAGCACAATAGACGCATCACACTACATCTTTACAATCGCGTCAACACATCATCCGCGGCAACAGGCAGCCTCCGCCCGTCTTCGAACTCGACGAGCAGCTTGCGGGCGAGGATTTCTTGGGCCAGCACTTTGCCTTGTCCCTTGTTGGTCAGGATCCGGCTGCCGACCGGCGGAAGGTCCTTGTGGAATTCGTCGTAGACGTCCTGTTCGAACCGCAGGCAACACTTCAGACGCCCGCATCGGCCGGAGATTTTCGTGGGATCGAGCGTCGCTTTCTGCAATTTCGCCATCCGCATCGACACGGGAGGCATCACGGCCATATGCGTGTTGCAACAGACCGGCTTGCCGCAATCGCCGTAGTCGGCCAGCAATTTTGCCTCGTCGCGAATGCCGACCTGGCGGAGTTCGATTCGCGTCTGGAACTCGCGAGCCATGCTTTTAACGAGTTCGCGGAAATCGATTCGCTTTTCTGAAAGGAAGAAGAAAACGAGCCGTTCGCCGCCGAAAAGATGTTCGACGTCGATGATCTGCATCGCCAGCTTGTGGTCGGCGACCATCGCGCAGGCGGCCAGATATTCCTTCTTGTGAATCGAGCGGAGATGTTCGACCCGTTGCCGATCTTCATCGGTCATCAGTCGAACAATATGGCCATTGGTCGGTTCCGCGAGATACGCTACCGCTTGCGGCGTCGCGGGGCAAAGAACTTCGCCGTTTTCCAAACCGCGTTCGGTTTTGATGATGACCTGATCGAGACGTTTGATCGGCAGGGACCGATCGTTTTCGAAGTCACCGAGGAAGCGCATCGCCCCATGTCGGACGATAAACTTCGTCGGCACGGCTCTAACAGGTGCTTGCTCGGTCTTCTCGGTGGTCATTTCTTCTCTTCGGTCCAGTTGCCGATGATCTTCTTATCCGGCGTTTCTGTCCAGATGTCGGGGCTCGCCCCTTCATTCCTAGGCCCTTTCGGGTCGTACTGGAATTTTTTCCCCCAGCCATCCAGCAGAGACGGATCATCCTTCGGGACCAAATCCTCCAACTGTGCAGGCACCTTTAAATTATTCCTAGCCTGGTATTCCATGACCTTCGCTCGCAGAATAGCGATTTTGGCTTCAGTCAAAGTCACTCTGATTTTATATTTGGTCTTCTCTAGCTCAGTGTCATCCTTCTCCACGGCGCTTGCCGAAAAAGGGAGAAGCGTGATCAAGAGTCCGAAAATCACTCCGCCGGCGAGGGCTCGCATCGTCGATTCCTTGGTAGGCGTTCCGAATCAACACATCGACATTCGATCATCCAACCAACGCCACGATTGTAGTTTCTTCGCTGGGAATTACAACATCACAAATGCAATTCGACCACGTCGTGCTCGACCAAAACATGGTCGCGTTTGACCGTTTGGCCATCGAACGCGGCGCTCCCCCAGACCTTGGCGGACTTCAGCCCTTCCGCGAAATCGGCATGCACGCGCTCGGCGAAATCCATCACGGTGCCGCCGATGGGGATGGTGAACGGCGCGGTCATGTCGGCCGGTTTGCCGGGCATCTTGCCGTAGACACGGATCAGGCCGAGGAGCTTGAAGAGCAGCGTTTTCAACTCGTCGAGCCCTTCGCTCTTCTCCGCCGAGATGACGTGGATCGGGAACTTATCCGCGAACATTTCGCGGACGATCTCAAGCCGATCGGCCGCCCCTTCCGCGTCGATCTTGTTGCAGACCAGAAGCGTGGGCAGATAGAAAACTGTCGGATCGTCATCGACTTCAGGTCGCTTTCCCACCAAGATTCGGCGGAGGGCTTTCAGTCGTTCGATCACGGTTTCCACGGTGAACGGCCCGTCGTCGTCGCCGAGGTCGAGCATTAGCACCGCGGCGTCGGCCCCGCGCGTGAAGTCGCCGATATACGGTTCGCAGAAGTCGGCCGTGATCGGCGGCAGGTCTATCAACTGGAGTTTCACATCTTCCCAGTCCATCATGCCGGGGACCGGTTCCCGTGTCGTGAACGGATAGGGGGCGACCTCCGGCGTCGCCTTGGTGAGTCTCGTCAGCAGCCGGCTTTTGCCCGCGTTCGGCGGCCCGACGAAAACAATCTGCCCCGCCCCTTGCTTGGGGATCTTGTAACTGTTCGGGCTCTGCTTCTTGGGGCCGGACTTGATCTGCTCAACTTCGTCGGAAACTTCGCTGATCTTCGTCTTGAGGATCACCTGGACTTTTTCGCTGGCCTTGTGCTTGGGCAGGATCACCCACATCTTCTTGAGCGCGACGAGCTTTTCCTCGGGCGTGCGCGCCTTCTTGTACTCGGCTTCGGCATCGTGATACTGCGGGGGAAGATTGACTGCCATTTTTTGGGTATCGACTATCGGGAAAGATATTTTGAAACAATCACCGTGAAGCCGCGACGCGGAGGGTTTCCGGAGCGGAGCGATTTTACCTTGGGAGGTCGTTGCGTGTCCGGGAGACAAATCGCTCCGCTCCGAAGACTACGCGTCGCGGCTTCACGGCATATATCATTCTTATCTTCGTTTCACGGCGAGCCAACGGCGAGCAAAAACTATGGCACTTTACGATCAGATCCAGGAAGCAACCCAATTCATCCGCTCGCGCTGGAGCGGAACGCCGCGTGTCGGCATCATTCTCGGCACTGGTTTGGGCGGGCTCGCGCACGACATCGAAGCCGAGGCGGCGATCCCCTACGGCGAGATCCCGCATATCCCGCAATCGACGGTGAAATCCCACGCGGGTCGATTGGTTTGAGGCAAGCTCGGCGGCAAAACCGTCGTGGCAATGGAAGGCCGGGTCCACTTCTACGAAGGCTACACGATGCAGCAGATCACCTTCCCCGTGCGGGTGATGAAGGCACTCGGCTGCGATACCCTGTTTGTCAGTAACGCGGTCGGTGGGTTGAACCCGCAATTTCACAAAGGTGACTTGATGCTGATCGAGGATCACATCAACCTGATGGGCGACAACCCGTTGATCGGCCCGAACGATGACCGCCTCGGCGACCGCTTCCCCGATATGTGCCACGCTTACGATCGGGAGTTGCTCGAATTAGCCCGGAAACTTGCTCTTGAGGAGAAGATCCACGCCTTGCCGGGCGTGCTGGTCGCAGTTTCGGGCCCGAATCTGGAAACGAGGGCCGAGTATCGCTTCTTGCGCCAGATCGGTGCGGACGTGGTCGGTATGTCTACGGTGCCGGAGGTGACGGTGGCCGTGCATGCGAAGCTGCGAACGCTCGGTTTCTCAATCATCACCGATATGTGCCTGCCCGACGCGCTCGAACCCGCCAGCCTGCAAGCGATCATCGCCGTCGCCAACGTGGCGGAAAAGAAGTTGCGCGTCCTGGTGAAGCGGATATTGCAGGAGATGGCATGAGCCGCTTGCGGCTTAGCGGTCGCTCTGTCCCACGGACACCTTTCGTTCGTGAGAGCAACCGCTAAGCCGCAAGCGGCTCGATGTTCACTTCTTCTCGCGCGGCATCACGGTCAAGATCTCGCGCCGGAGGGTATCCAGGTTCCAGCGGTGGTCGAGATCGAAGATCGGATCGAACAAGTTTGATCGTCCGCCGAGCTTGAACGGATCGAGATTGAACTTCAAGACATCAAGAGGGTTGTCCGGCCGTGCGGCCCGTTCGCCAAGATCCAAGGGATCGTAATAGGTTCCCGACGACCGGATTGTGCCGCCGCCGTTAGGACTCGACATTGATACCGCACCTTTCGGGGCGATACGCGGCATCACGGTCAACACTTCCGTTTCGCGTGGCTCCAACAAGAGTATTTCAGGAGCGAATGAGACAAATTCGAATCTCCGCGATTCGACCGCGGCACTAAATTTCTTGTCGAACTCCGCCTTTTTGGGTTCTTCTTTGGGTTTCTCGTCAACCTTCGGAGGATCCTTTGGTGGGTCTTTCCGCGCTTCCTTTGAGTCGAATTCCTTCTTGTCGTCTCCGGGTTTCTCGTCAATTTTGGGAGGATCCTTCTTCACTTCCTTGGGGTCAAACGCCTTTTTGGGCTCATCTTTGGATGTGGGATCAAATTTGATCGGGTCCTTGTCGAATTTCGGCGGATCCTTCTTTTCGATGTAGGGGACCACGTCTTTGCGATACGGGTCGATGGTCGATTTCGGCATATCGAAGGTCTCGCCCCCTTCGATGGTGACGGCACTTTTGAGCGATTTTTCCACGAACGCGTTGGGCAAGGAAACGTGCGAGCCATCGGCGAGCAAAGCGTAGATTCCCTGCTCATATTTTCGGGTCAACGTCGGCAGCGGTTTGTCGGCCGCGAAGGGGATGTCGATTGGCTTGGTCCAGTAGGCCATCCGGTCGTCGTTGCCGGTGACGACGACATGAACCGTATTGGACAGGCCATCCTTGATGGATTCCTTGGTGAGCCGTTTCTGGCCGTTGAGGATCGCTCCCGGCCCATCGAACATCATCGTGCCAGTCTTCATCGCGCCGCCATCGCGATATGAATAATAGTAATGCGTCCGGCGATAAACCGAAGGCATCTTGGAAAGAAGTTTTTTGTTGTGCAAGCTATCCCACGGCTCGTCGAGTTTGAACTGCTTGAACAATTCGGCATAGGTTTTGCGCGGCGGTCCCGAGCCTTCCTTTGTAATGGTGACGGGACCAGAATGATGATCGGATTCGTCCGTGTAGGTTCCTTCCAAATAGGGAAGAAGGAGCACACGCCACGATAAAAGAGCCTTGCCATTGGCGTCGTAGATCGCCGCGGGAGGGAAGCAACCCTTGTCGCGATAGTAACCTTCCAGGGCCGCGTTCAGTTGCCGAAAGTTGTTTTGGATTTCGTATGGGACCCCGCCATCCCGAGGGCTCGATCCCATGGCAAATGCCTCGGACATGCTCCGCGAAAAAGAGTAACTGAGCGAAGTGACGAGCACAAGAACCGTGGAACTATCGGGGAGAACCTCATCGACGTTCACGTCGACGGTCAGCACATTCTCATGCACCTTCATCGGCAATCCCTTGAGCGCGGCATCGAGATGCTTCAGATACGCTCGCACCGCCAACTGGCCGAGGCCGTCGGGAAGGTCATTGAGTCCGGTCGGCGTTCGCTTCTGTCGGTCGGCGGCCTCCTTTTGCATTTTTTCCATGCCTTTGGCGATTTCCTCGCGGCCCATCTCCGCCAGCGCTTTCGTCGCGGTTTCGCCATCAATGGCCTGGGCATTTCCCGAGAAGTCGCCCGTGAGGGCGATCTTCGTGCCGCCGTTGAGCGTCAGATTCGCGGAGATCGTCCGGGCCTTGAACAGGGGGAGCAGTTTCTCGGGAAATTCCCTGAGCAATTCCGGACGAGCGAGCGCCTGCGGGCTGACCGCCAGGAAAGCCGTCACTTTCCCGCCAGCGGTTGCCTTTCGAAACAGATCGGCCAGTGGTGAATCTCCACGCACGTCCGCCCGTTGATCGATCATCTGGATGATCGCGTCCTCGGAGGCGTACACTAGCGTCTTTGAATCGAGAAGGATGATCCCCGCCCAATGGGTTT
>JAIOQJ010000357.1:0-3425 GCA_021413475.1 Planctomycetota bacterium
AGGGCCTCCCCGAATTTCTTATGGCAAGTCGGCAAACCCCGCCGCAGGTCGTCGTCGTCCATCGCGGGCAAATCGTCATGGATCAGCGAATACGCGTGAACCATTTCCACCGCACAGGCGGCCGGGATGGCTTTATCGTCCGTTCCCCCCGCGGCCTGACAAGCCAAAAGCACCAGAATCGGCCGAAGCCGTTTGCCGGGCGCCAGCAAGCTGTAAGCCATTGCCTCGTTCAGGACTTCGGGAACACCAGCGGATGCCTGATTATAGACGTCTCGCAGAGCGACATCAACAAACGCCTGCCGGGCCTTCAGTTCGCTCCTGAAATCGCTGGACACATCTGATCCTCTTCATCGCTAAATCGTTTTCCGGCGTTTCTTCTCTTCCACGGGCGGGAGCGTTGCGGCGTGTTCGAATTCCTCAAGAACCGGCTTTCCCTCGGCATCGACGCCCGCCACTTTGAGAATCCGCTGTTCGGCGTCGCGAAGTTTCTGGTAGCAGTTTTTCAAAAGCGAAACGCCTCGCTCATACTGGGAGAGACTGTCTTCGAGGTTGGTGGTGCCATCTTCGAGGCTGCGCAAGATCCGTTCGAGTTCCGCCAGTGCTGGCTCGAAGGCCGGAGAGTCCGACGGTGTAGGGGTCATGCGCGGTCCCTGCTTGGGAATCATCTTCCTTGAAGGAATGGCCCCCCCGCCGTGGAGATTGACGGGGTCGGAAATCACGAACCATCCGGGCGGATTTCTTCGACCCGGCTCAGAATCGTGCCGCTGGCCACCTTGGTCAACAGCCGATCACCCGGTTGCAACGAAGAAGCGTTTCGCACCAGTTCCGTGGAGCTTTCCGTTCGTGTAAGACTATACCCTCTTCGCAAAACGTTCAAGGGGCTGAGGGTTTCCAACCGCCCAGAAACGGCCACCAACACTTCGCCAGCGCGATCGACGCGACGCCGCGCCGCACGGTTCAAACGGATGGCCAGTTCGTCGAGCCGCTCTTCGAGTTCGCGCACTCGAGTGAGCGGCCGTCGGAAGGTGCCGCGCCCGGCCAGAGCGTCGAGCCGATGCCGGGCGAATTCGAGGCGGTTTTGGACCGCCCCTTCGATTTGATTCCGCAAGTCGCGTAGCGATTGCAGCATCTCTGTTCGATCGGGGACGATCTTGTTGGCCGCGTCGGTCGGCGTCAACGCGTGGAGGTCGGCCACTAAGTCGGAGATGCTGGTGTCGATTTCATGCCCGACGGCACTGACGATCGGAATCTTCGATTCAAAGATCGCATCCGCGATGATTTCCTCGTTGAAACACCACAAATCCTCGGAACTTCCGCCGCCGCGGCCGACGATTACGATGTCGGTCTTGAGCGATTCATCCGCCTGGAAACGGTTGAGCAATCGAATCATCGCCGCGATCTCAATGGCGGCCCCTTCGCCCTGCACGCGAACGGGGCAGATGATGATCTCGCCGAGCGGCCAGCGGGTGGTCAGCACCTGGAGCATGTCGCGGACGGCAGCCCCGCTCGGGCTTGTTACCAGTGCGATCCGCTTCGGGAAAAGCGGCAAGGCCTTTTTGCGCCGGGGGTCGAAGTAGCCTTTGGTGAGGAGTTTTTCCTTGAGTTGCCGGAGGGCCAGCTCTTGGGCACCGATCCCCTTTGGTTCGACTTTTTCGGCATCGAGCTGGTATTTCCCGTGCGGCGGATAAACCGTGAGCCGGCCCCGGACGATGACTTCCATGCCGTCCTTGAGATCGAATTTGTGTCGAATCGCGGAACTTCGCCATAGCACCGCTGGGCACGACGCCTGGGAATCCTTTAGCGCGAAATAGACATGCCCCGACGGCGGCCGGGAGACATTCGACACCTCCCCCGCGACCCAAACAGCGCCGAATTCGGTTTCAAGGTTCGACTTGATGGCGAGCGTCAATTCGCTGACGGTTTGTGGGTTCATAGGTCTCCAGCCGCTTGCGGCTTAGCGCTCGCTTGACCCGTTAACCCGACGCGCTAGCGAGGGATGCGGCCCTCCCTCGCTAGCGCGTCGGGTTAACGATCACCGAAATCGCACCAACACGATTCGCGCTTCCTGTTGATCGCGGAGCCATTCGATGACCTCCGCCCGGCCGGTATTTTGCAAAGCCTGCCACTCGGCTTCGATCAGCAGGGCGTAATAATCGCCCTGTTTACCGTTCAGTCGCCGTGCGGGGCGGTTGTAGTAGAACAGGATCCCCTCATCCTTCAGCTTGCCAAGGTACAGAATTTCACCTGTTGGTACAAGTTCCGAGAGCCGTGCCGCCGTCTCGCGAACGTGGCGGTGGGCTGTCCGCTCGGGAACGATCATTTCGGTGAAGATCACTTTGACGATCAGCCATGCCCCAAGAAAAACGCTGAGAGACACTCGCCAACTTTCGCGCGAACGTAGCCAGTGAAGGCAAACCATCACCCCCAGGCCGATGATCCCCGGGCACATCGGCAGGCTATAGCGCACGTGATGCTGGGCGGGGAGGCTCCAGAAGAGCAAGTTCGGCCAGGTCCAGCAGTGCAAAAGTTGCAGTAGGCGTTGTCCGTCCGTGCTCCACGAACGGTAAAACGCAGGCCGCAATGACCAGAGAGCAAGTAACGACCACGGCAAATTGGCTGCCAGAATCTGAAACGGATAGCCGAGTGACTCTAACCAAGGATACGTCCGCCCGTGATGATTCGGCTGAAACCGCTGGGCCGCCTCGGCGAGGAAGGGGTCACGCAAAGCGGGCCAGCCGACCTCGGCGATTACTGCCGAAACCCAAAGGGTGCATACACCTAGGAAAACGCCGACGGCGGCGAGATGCCACCAGGAGAACAACAGCGACAAGCGGCCGCGCCAGGCCAGCAACGGCACGACGGTCAGATAAAAGAAAGCCGGGGACGTCCACTTGGTGAGGAACCCACCCGCGACGCATAACAGCGACGTCAGCCACCAGCGCAGGGCAAGTTTTTGGCTTTCTTCCGCTTCCAACGCACGCAAAAAAGTGAGCAACGCCCCGGCAACCCAGGCAACCTGAAGCATGTCGATCTCGGCACTCGGCACCTTGTCAAGCCAGAGAAACGACACCGGCATCAGCATCGCGCCAATCAGGGCCAGATGGCGGTCCAGAATTTGGTGGAAAGTCCCAAAGAACAGGAAGACGGTGATCGTCGCGGCCAGAACGGAAGGAAGCCGTGCGGTGAATGCGGTAACTTCTCCGAACGGCAGGCTGCAAATCGCGATGGCGATATACATCCCCGGCGGTTTCGTCAGGATCGGCTCGCCGTAGAGCGTGGGCACCACCCAGGAACCGTAGAGTACCTCGCGGCCAATGATGGCGCGTAAGGCTTCCGTGCGGTAGAGAGTGCCCGTGTTGATGCCGTAGCCGAAGAGGAGGGCGCACCAGAAGAAAAGGAAAACGAAATCGAGACTCGGCAGGCGT
>JAIOQJ010000357.1:3471-4723 GCA_021413475.1 Planctomycetota bacterium
AGACTCGGCAGGCGTTTGCGAGTGAGAAGAGGGGCGTTGGATGGGATTGTGATTGAGAGAATGGACCGCCTCCTTGCGGTGTCTTGGCGAGCCGGCTCCCGTACGGTGCCGGAGTTCTTTTACCTTCTACTCCTCCGGCCCCTTACTGGAGCCGGCTCGCCAGGACGTCACTTCTTCGGCAAAATCTTCTCCAAATCCTGCACGATCGTCGCGATCTTCTTTTCGTCGAGTTCACCCTTGCGGAAGGCGTGATTGACCTTCACTGATGCGCCCTGATAAAGGAGTACCGTCACGTCGGCGTCCGGGTTGATCGCGTAGCCTTTTGGGGCGTCGTCCATGGTGGCGAGGATGATTTCCTTTAGTTCCTGTTTCTTTGCCAGCGTCGCGATGGCCGTGCGTTTGTCGGTCGCCTTGGGCGAGAAGATCACGCAGGTGCCGAGGTCTTTCTTCTTGAATTTGATGTTCTGCTCGTCGAGTTTCTTTATGAGTGAGGTCAGCGGTTCGCTGATGTCTTTCGCGAAAATCATTACGGACGGATCGTGGCCGAATTTGCAGAAGATGCACGATTCTTCGCCGGCGTTCATTCCAGTCACATTGAACGGCTCAAACGGTCCCGGCACCTTGTCGCCGACTTGCGGGCCGGATTTGACGGGTTCCGCCGCTGTCGCGACCGACGCAAATCCGAGAACAATTAGCCATAACGCGTGCTTCAACATGGATGGCTCCCTGGTTATTTCTTTTCTTGGAGGAGTTCTTTGATCAGTTTATCAATCTCGTCTTCCTTGATGCGGCCTTCCCAGGTATGCACCTTTTCGCCCTTGCGATTGAAGACATGGATGATCGGCGGTGATCGTTGTGCGAGTTTCTTCTCGAGTTCGTCCTTGTTGTCGTCGTTGTCCCAAAGAATGTAGTTGGGGAAGGTGGCCCCGTGTTTTCTCAAGAATTCCAGGGCTCCGTCGAAGTTCTCTTCGAGATCGACACTCAGGCTGATGCAGACGAGCCCTTCCTTGGCCAAATCCTTGTGAAGTTGCACCAGATGCGGAAACTTCTTCTTGCAAGGTGCGCAAAACTCACCCCAGACGTCGACGACGACGACCTTACCCTGATGCTGGGCAATCATCTTTAGCACCTCATCCGCCTTGATTTTAACGAGTTTGATCTCGTCTTTGGGCGGTTCGGCATTCAGGGAAGAAGGAAAAAACCAAGCAGAGAGAAGAAGCAGGAAACTTGAACTGCGCATTCGCGGGATCCT
>JAIOQJ010000358.1 GCA_021413475.1 Planctomycetota bacterium
GTGTAGCCTAATGGAATGGTGCCCATCCTCGTGTTCGACACCAACGTGCTCGTCGCGGCCTTCCGGTCGCGAACGGGGGCATCGAACGCCTTGGTTCGACGGGTCGGGACTGGCCGCTTTGACACTGCCTTGACGACTCCCCTGCTGCTTGAGTATGAGGATGTCTTGATGCGGTCGCCCGACGATCTGGGACTGACCCCGTCCGATGTCACTGACCTGCTCGACTACCTTTGCCGGGTTTGCGCGTTGGCCGACGTCAGGTTCCGGGTGCGGCCGAGTGTACCCGACCCAGGCGACGAGCTGGTGCTGGAGGCCGCAGTGGCGTCCGGCGCGGCATGGATTGTGACGCACAACGTCCGAGATCTGGCGGCAGGGAGTGCTCGGTTCGGGGTAGAAGTTGTGAGGCCCGGGGAGGCGCTGCGGCGACTGGGGGTGAGCCAATGAGTGAGTTAGTGGTGGACTTGCCGGCCGACGTCCGGGCGGAGATTGCGCGGCGGGCCGGCGAGGGAGCGGATGCCGAAGCGGCGTGGGTAGCCGAGGCGGTTCGCGAGCGGCTAGCCGCATGTGCAGCCCGGGAGCGTCTGGCGGCGCGTGGAGCGCGAGGGAGCCGGGAAGCGTTCGAGCGGGTGCTAGACAAAGCGGCCGATGCCCCACCTATCCCTGGGGATGAGTGGTAACGCAGATGCCGGACAAGTCACTCAACCTGACCGCCGCCTTGCAAGCCGGTTCGTGGAATAGTCCTCCTCGTGGTCGGCGGCAGGTTAAAACCACATGGCCGCCAGAAGGGCACTTATCCATTGGAACGCCAGTGTAGGAATTGGAAAGCCATTTGCTTTCCCCGAAATCGATCCTAATCTCCCGAATGATGGCAGTCGTTTCAAGAGGGCAAAATGTCACAAAATGTAGCGCTTTGTGTAAGGAATTAAAAAAATCGGTTGCCTGACTCTTCGAGTGTCACCTATCTGAAGCGTCCGCGAACAAAAAATATTTCGGGTTGGGAGCATCCATAACCGCCTTTAGGCGGTTGCTTTTGTTTCGCGTTTCGCCGCCAACACTCCCGGTGCCGCCGTCTTGCTGTGATCGTGCCCTTCGTACACTCCGAAATCGTTGAACAGAAATCGCTTGGCGATGCGGTAGAGAAGATTCTTCTCGGGGATCTCGTTGCCGGGGCTATATTGCGAGGTTCGCGTTTCCATCGCGGACAGTTCTTGTAACGCTGTGCCGCGGGCCGTTGAGTCGGGGGCGGCGTGTTTTTCCACGAGGGCTTTGAGCAGGTCGGGGCGTTCGAGGACGATGCAGCCGCGGGTGGTCTCCTGGGAGAGTTCGCGGAACTCGCGCAAGAACGCCGATTGGCGGAACTTCTGGCGCAGGCCGCGCGTGTCGCCCCCCTTGGAGTGGATCGATTCCTTGCTGAATTGCACGATCGGGCACGGCTCAATGTCGCCCCAGGGATTGATGTGGTGGCTGATCCCCGTCGCGGCGGGGCAGAGGGCTTTGCCTTCGCCATCGAAGTAAGCGTCGATGATCACGATCGGTTTCTTCGCCCGCATTTCAACGACGAACTGTCGTGCCCGTTGGCTCTGTTCGGCAGTCAAACACAAATCGGGATTCGCCTTCGGTCCCATCGGACGGTAGACATGGAACCACGTGTACAGGACGCCCATGTCGATCAGGCGATCGACCCATTTTTCCGTGAGCAGGTCGTCGATGTTCGATTTGCACAGGGAGGTGCAAACGCCCGTCATCACCTTGTTATTCAGGCAATTCTGGAGCCCCTGCATGGTCTTGCTCAGCACGTCCGTCTTGCCGCGGCGGACGTCGCTGATGATCTCGCTCCCTTCGACGCTGATGAGCGGCGTGACGTTGCCGAGTTGGCGGAGCTTCTTGGCCTTTTCGTCGGTGATGAAGTGGCCGTTGGTGAAGATCTGGAAGTAGCAGTCCGGATGCGGCTCGAGCAATTCGAAGAGCTTCGGATGCATGAACGGCTCGCCGCCGACGATGCCGAAGAAGACGTTCCCCATCTGCTTCGACTCGTGCACCATCTTGTGGAACGCTTCGGGCTGGATGATCTCCTGCTTCGACGCCACATCGACCCAGCATCCCTGGCAGCGCAGGTTGCACGAGTTGATGATCGAGACGTAGAGAAATGGCGGGAAATACTCGCCGCGTTTGAGGCGCGACTTGTGCCGTTGCACCGACAGGAAACCCTTTAGCCCCATGTTCCAGGCCAGTTTCCAGAGCAGGCGTTTGTCGGTTTCGAGGAGAATTCGCTTGGCCATTCGCAGGAGCATGGGAAATTCCGTGGAGGTCGTTCGGTGTGCAGTAGATTGTATCACATGGAATCATCTCGTCTGCAATCTGCCTACGAAACGGCCCGTGCCGCTCTGCTTGCCGAGCGCACGCCGGAGGGTTTCTGGATCGGTGAACTTTCGACGTCGGCACTTTCCACGGCCACGGCCGTCGCGGCGCTGGCGATTGCCGGGCGCACTTCGCAAGACTCGGCCGAGTTCGTTCCCTTGATCGAAAACGGCCTGAAATGGCTTGCTGAGCATCAGAATCCGGACGGCGGTTGGGGCGATACGGTCAAGAGCTTCTCGAACATCTCGACGACGATGCTCTGCCGCTCGGCCTTTCACATCGCCGGGAAATTCACCGCCGACGCGGTCCGCCGAAGTGAAACCTGGCTGTCGGAGCGTTACGGCAAAACCCCCGAGGAACTCGCGGAGGCCGTGCGCAATCGCTACGGCAAGGACCGCACGTTCTCGGTGCCGATTCTGACGACCGCTGCGCTCGCCGGGTTAGTGTCCTGGAAGGAAGTGCCGCGATTGCCCTTCGAAATGGCGTGCTTGCCGCAATCGTGGTACCGCTTCGCGGGGCTGCCGGTCGTGAGTTACGCGTTGCCCGCGCTGATCGCCATCGGCCAGTGCGTGCATCATCATCGTGGGACCTGGAATCCAGTCACGGGTTTCTTGCGTTGGCTCGGCAAGTGCCTCAGTTTGCGAGTCCTCGAACGGATTCAACCATCCAACGGCGGTTTCCTCGAAGCGGCACCGTTGACGAGTTTCGTGGTGATGTCGCTTGCTTCGTTTCTCGGCGTGACCAATTCGAACTATCCCGCACAAAAGGTCATTGCCAAGGGGATCGACTTCCTCCGGCAATCGGTCCGCCCCGACGGAAGCTGGCCGATTGACACGAACCTGTCGATCTGGGTGACGACGCTGTCGGTCAATGCGCTCGCCTCCGCGGACGACCTTAATTCCCTGGATCGGCAGGATGTTCTGCGAGACTGGTTGCTCGCCCAGCAAATGAAGGAACGGCATCCCTACACGGGCGCGGCCCCCGGCGGTTGGGGGTGGTCACACTTGCCGGGAAGCGTGCCGGATTGCGACGACACGCCGGGGGCGATGCTGGCGCTAGTGAATCTTGGCCTCGATCGGAATCATGAGGCACTGGCCAATGGAATGCGCTGGATCGATGGTTTGCAGAACCGGGATGGTGGTTTTCCGACTTTTTGTCGCGGTTGGGGCAAGTTGCCGTTTGATCGTAGCGGAGCGGATTTGACGGCGCATGCTCTTCGTGCGAAACTTGCGATGAATGACGTGGATCCGAAAAGAGGAGGTGCGGGCTGTATCTATCTCCAGGGCAAGCAGCGCTCTGATGGATCTTGGCTACCATTGTGGTTCGGCAACCAGCACGCTCCCAATGACATAAATCCCACCTATGGAACGGCCCGAGTCTTGGCGGCATCGCGAAGAATCCAGGAGTTTGATCCGGAGTCGTCCTACGAAGAAGTCCCGAAGGCCGTAGCATTCCTTCTCTCGATTCAAAACGCCGATGGCGGTTGGGGCGGCGCGAAAGACACGCCATCAAGCATCGAAGAGACCGCTCTGGTGGTCGAGGTGTTGATCGGCTACAGCGAAGAATCGCGACCGGCCGTGGAGCGGGGAATTGAGTATCTGGTGAAACGGGTCGAGGACGGCACTTTCACCGATGCGTCGCCGATCGGTTTTTATTTCGCGAAGCTCTGGTACTTCGAGAAGCTCTACCCGATTATTTTCACGGTTGGGGCATTGGGGAAGGCGTTGCGAAGAACCTAACCCCCGGCCCCCTTCCCTAAGAGGGAAGGAGGAGTAAGACAGGGCTTTGCTCCCTCTTCCCTCTTAGGGAAGGGGGCTGGGGGGTTAGGTTTCTTTCTGCCGCAGGATCGTTAAACTGACCCAGCAAACTCCCGCCAACTCTTCATTCCGGAGACACCATGCGA
>JAIOQJ010000359.1 GCA_021413475.1 Planctomycetota bacterium
GAGAACTTCCCATTTTCTCCATTCTTCTAACACGGCCACACTGCATTGACCGAAAGCGAGAATCGTTCTATGGTATTTCGTCCTTGATCCCCCTCTTAACAAGTGTAACCCGTTGACGTATGGACAAAAAAGTACCTCGCCGCCGTTCTTGGTTACTCTCCAACGTGGGGGTCGTAGTCGTCGTCGCCCTGTTCGTGGTTATCAGCCTTTTGTTCAACCGCGAATCGCCGGCCCAGAACGTGCCGTACGGCAAATTCCGCCAGATGCTGCAAACGCCGGGCGTCACGTTCCGCCACCTCAAGGTTGGCCGCACCGATATTCGCGGCGAAGTCACGGCCCCCGAGAAGGTCGTTCATGCCGACGGCACGGAAACCGAGACACCGAAGACCTACGCCTTCCGCACTTCGCGCCTGGGAGTTGAACGCGATCAGTCGCTATTCGATTTACTGGCTGCCAAGGTGCCCGACTACGAAGCCGAGTCTGAGGAGTCTCCCGCGAAGAGCGCTCTTTCGTTCGTCGGTTGGATGCTCGCGGCAATCATCACCTTGCTCCTGGCCATCGTCGTCATGCGCTGGCTCTTCGGCACGGGCGGTTCGCCGTTCTCGTTTGGAAAGACTCGCCACAAGGTCTTTTCGCAAAAAGACAGCACGATCACCTTCGAGGACGTCGCCGGCATCGACGAGGCCAAGGCGGAACTCCGCGAGGTCGTCGATTTCCTCAAGACCCCCGAGAAATATCAGGCCCTCGGCGGGCGCATTCCCAAAGGCGTGTTGCTCGTCGGCCCTCCCGGTACGGGCAAAACTCTTCTGGCTCGCTCGGTCGCCGGTGAAGCAGGCGTGCCGTTCTTCAGCATCAGCGGTTCCGATTTCGTGGAACTCTTCGCCGGCGTCGGTGCGTCGCGGGTACGGGAACTCTTCCGCGAAGCCGTCGTCAACGCCCCGTGCATCATCTTCATCGACGAACTCGACGCTATGGGAAAAAGCCGCAGCAACAACGCATTCGCCAGCCACGAGGAACGCGAGCAGACGCTCAATCAACTTCTCGTCGAGATGGACGGCTTCGATACGAACAAGGGCGTCATCATCATGGCCGCCACCAATCGGCCCGAGATTCTCGACGCCGCATTGCTGCGTCCCGGCCGATTCGACCGCACCGTAGTCGTCGATCGTCCCGACGTCGTCGGCCGCGAGGCGATTCTGAAGGTTCACGCACGAACGGTGAAGCTCTCCGAGGATGTCAACCTTCGCAAGATCGCGGCCCTTACTCCCGGCTCGGCTGGTGCCGATCTGGCCAACCTCGTCAACGAAGCGGCCTTGCTGGCGGCTCGACGCGGTAAAGTTTCCGTGGGAATGAATGACTTCGAAGAAGCGGTCGAACGCGGGGCGGTCGGCCTCGAACGCCGCAGCCGGATCATGCGGCCGGAAGAGAAACGCCGGGTCGCCTATCACGAGGCGGGGCATGCGCTCATCGCTTGTGCCGTGCAAGGGAGCGATCCGGTCCATAAAGTCTCGATCATTCCACGCGGCATGGCAGGTGGCTACGTTCTGCAACGGCCCGATGAAGACCGCACCCTGATGACGCGCGGCGAACTAGAAGCCCGCATCAAAGTCGCTCTCGGCGGCACCCTGGCCGAGGAATTGATCCTCAGCGATATCTCCACGGGTGCGACCAGCGATTTGCAGGCCGCCAACGACATCGCCGGCCGCATGGTTCGCGAATTCGGCATGAGCCGGCTCGGCCGCATCTACTTGAGCGGGCCAGATTCCAACAGTTTCCTCCCCGGCTTTGGCGACGCCGGCCTGGCTTGCAGCGAAGCGACGGCCCGCGAAATCGATCTGGAAATCCGCCGGATCATCGACACCTGTTTGCAAGAAGTGAAGGGACTTCTAGCGCGAAGCCGCATGGCCCTGGAAGCCGTCGCTCAGCGGCTGATCGACAAGGAAGTCATCGATGGTCCCGAGCTACTACAACTGCTAACCTGCGGCGGCTTCGAACCGAACGAATCGGCCCGCCGCATGTTGCTCGAACAACACACACCTCTCTTCAACACCGATTCAAACGGCAACGGTGTCGCTGGTCCCGTGATTCATGTCGAACCAGCGGCTTGAAGCAACTCAAAAAGAGACCTAACCCCCCGGCCCCTTTCCCTAGGAGGGAAGGGGGAGCAAGCAGGTTTTCCTCCCCCTTCCCTCCTAGGGAAGGGGGCTGGGGGGTTAGGTTCTTAGATGCCAACTTCATAAAATCTCCTCACCATTTAGGAGATCTCTCATGCCGACCATGACCGCACCGACCCCTGCCGCACCAGACATGCTCGAACGGTACACGACCAAATTCGCCGGTTCACGCCGCCGCTTCGAGGAAGCCAAGACGATCTTCCCTGATGGTGTGACGCACGATCTGCGCCTGCTCGAACCGTTTCCGATCTACATCGATCGGCAAAAAGGCTCGCACAAATGGGACATCGACGGAAACGAGTTCATCGATTACTGGTCGGGTCACGGCTCGATGATTCTCGGCCATTCGCACCCGGACGTGGTCACGGCCGTGCAGAAGCAGGTGGAACGCTCGACCCATGCGGGCGGTTGCCATGAAG
Organism: Planctomycetota bacterium; assembly: GCA_021413475.1. GTDB lineage: Bacteria > Planctomycetota > Planctomycetia > Gemmatales > Gemmataceae > JAIOQJ01. The sequence goes on from JAIOQJ010000359.1 coordinate 2,594, forward strand.
GGGAGATCGAGTGGGGCAAGCTCGTCAAGCATTTGGTCCCCTCGGCCGAGAAACTCCGCTTCGTCGGTTCGGGGACCGAATCCACCTTGATGGCGATTCGTCTCGCTCGCATGTACACGGGCAGGCCGAAGTTCCTCAAGTTCGGCGGCCATTTCCACGGCTGGCACGACTCCGTGATGCCGGCCGCCTACGCGCCGTACGACGGTTCGCCGATCCCCGGTATTCCGAACGACGTGTCCGCGAGCACCGTCGTCATTCCGCCCAATAATCTCGATCTGCTCGAGAAAACGCTGGCGGCCGACAAGGACATCGGCGCGGTGATTCTAGAACCGACGGGTGGCCACTGGGGCGCGGTGCCGATCCGCGGGGCGTTCTTGAAGGCCCTCCGCGAATTGACGACCAAGCACGGCCAACTGCTGATTTTCGACGAAGTGATCACCGGCTTCCGCGTGGCTCCCGGCGGAGCGCAAGAGGCCTACGGCATCAAACCCGATCTGACGACGATGGCGAAGATAGTCGCGGGCGGTTTACCCGGAGGCTGTTTGGGTGGCCGGGCCGATGTGCTCGATCAGATTTCCACCCGGCCGGGAAAGCCGAAGATGAAGCACCCGGGAACCTATAACGCCAACCCCCTTTCGGCCGCGGCGGGCGTCGCCACGCTGAAACACGTGGCCACCGGCGAACCGGGCCGCCAGGCGAATGCGATGGGCCGGTTGCTTCGCAATCGCCTGAATGCCCTGTTCGCGAAACAAGATCTCGCCTGGGTCGCGTACATCGATTTTTCGATGTTCCGGCTGATTCCCAACTACCACGGCCCGCGACCGGGCGTGGCGGCCGGGGATAACGATGGCATGATTCCGTATGACGGCGATATGGAGAAGCTCGACGGGCCGCGCGACGCCAAACTCGGCGCTGCCTTCCGTCGCGGCATGCTCCTGAACGGCGTCGATATTCCGGGCACGGGCGGCTGGCTTTCGGCCGCGCACACGGAAGCGGATATCGATCGCACGGTCGATGCGGTGGCGAAGACGATTGAGATGCTGTAATTGATCCGAGCCCGAAGCGCAAGCAAGGGAGATTGTCCTCCCTTGCTTGCGCTTCGGGCTCGGATGAAAAGCGTTACTTCCCCTGATTCCAATAAATCCGCGCATTCTGCGTTTTGCGCCCCACGGCGACGATGTCGGGTTTGCCGTCGCCGTTCAGGTCGGCGACGGTGAGATCTTCGACCGCCACGCCGCCATCGTCGAGAATGTGCCGGACCCACTTGGTGCGAGTCTTGTCGATGGCTTTGTAGATCCGCACGCCGCACTGTTCCTTGAATGTGTCTCCCTTGCCGGGATTGTCGCGGACGCCGATGACCAATTCCTCGTCGCCGTCGCCATCGAGATCGGCACACCAAACGCCGTGACCCCAGCGAAGTTGATTGTCAATCACTACGCGCTGCCACAGGCCGTCCTTGTTCTCAGAGCCAACCGGATAGACAACGATCTCGTTGCCGTGCCACGGTTCCACGGTGGCGACATATTTCTGATTCTCTTTCAGCGTGCCGATCTTGATTTCACTGGCCCCGCGGTTGCCTTTCAAGTTCGACTGATTGCCGGCCCCTTTCTTGTCGGCCGTCCAATTTTTGCCATCGTGGTGAAGCTGGAAGACGCCTTCGTAGGCGGTAACGAGAATGTCGTCGGCCTTACCTTTGGCCGTCGGCAAAGGCCAGAAGTTATGGCAAACATGCAGATTTTCGTTGAGTACGACCGGCACCCACGGCCCCTTGACCGGATCCTTGGGGGTCGGGTAAGCGAGCACGCGCACCGGTCGGCCATCCATCCAGTTGGCTTCCTTGGTGCTCTCGCGGCCCATCAGTGGCACGAGGACGATCGTCTTTTTGCCGGAGCCATCGATATCCGCGGTGCGGACACGATGGACGGTCGGCTCCTCGCTGATCGGGTGGATGCTCCATTCTTCGTCGAGCGTCTTGCCGCGTTTCAGCCATTGCAGCGTGCCGCCGGATTTCGTGTTGAACGGTGCCCAATCGGCCCCGACGACGAAATCGATCTGCCCATCGCCGTCGATGTCGAGTGCCGTGATGCAGACGTTGTCCGGCTTCGTCTTCCCAGTAATGAGCGGCCGCACTTTCCAGGTCGGGTTCTCGTACCAGACCACGCGTTTGCTATCGACGACCACGATATCAGGCTTGCCATCGCCGTTGACGTCGGCCGTGATGACGGCATAGCCGACGGTCAAATCCGTGGCGATTTCCTGCACTTTGAACTTGGGAAACACCGGCTCCTCCGCCCGTAGCACGGCGGCGCTGGTGAGTAGAAAAAGAAGAGTGAAAATTCGCATGATAGTGACCCTCGGAAGAGGAAGGGATATTTGAATTGAGTTTATTCAATCCACCAGCAGCGGCCGATTCATTTCGTCGAAAATCCACGGCAGTTGGCGTTCCGCCATTCGTTCGAGCAAGGCATTCGTTCCCTGTTCTTGGATGAACGCACGCTCCTTATCGGTGATTGGCACGTGCCACAGCAGGGAGACCGGATCGCCGTCGATCGAGAAGCGGAAATCGCGGTGCGGTGGAACAATGGGGTCTAGAAATAGAGCATTCTTGAACGGCGTCCCCCGCAGAGCCGCGTCTTGCCATTCCAGCGAGTAATGGCTGTCTAGGATGGTGTGCTCGACGAGCGGCAACCAGGCCATGTCGTGCAACCGCTTGGCGTGCAACTCGGTGCATACGGGAAAATACTGGATCAACTCCCGTCGAATCCAGACTTCCGGCTGCGCGGGATCGACCAGGCGATGATCGGACATGCCATTAGTCACGGCCGCGACGATCGGTACCTCGGCATCGAGCGTGAAGACGAACACGTCGATCGGGTGCGCGGCCGCCTCATCGGAAAATCGCAGCGATGAGTAGATCGGGGAGGGATTGACGCCGAATAGGCGCAAATACGCGCGGATGCGATGTTCGGTCAATTCTTGATGGCGAAGTTCGACGGGGGTCATGCCAAGACAGCTTCTATGGTAATCATTTCCTTCACGTGCGGTTCGACTGGCGAGCCGGTTCGCGTGAGCGGCCGGAGTTTTTCAAATCAAAGACTCCAGGCGCTGACGCGACCTGGCTCGCCTGTAAATCATTTCCCCGCGTTGATGATCGCAAGAAACGAATCAGCCTTGAGGCTCGCGCCGCCGATGAGGGCCCCATCTACATCGGGTTGCTTCAAGATCGTCGCCGCGTTTTCAGGTTTCACACTGCCGCCGTACTGGATGATAAGTGCCTCAGCGGCCGCCTCGCCGAACTTCTTGGCGAACTCCTTGCGGATGAACAGATGGGCCTCTTGGGCTTGCTCGGGCGTCGCCACTTTGCCGGTGCCGATCGCCCAGACCGGTTCGTAGGCGACGACCACTTTGCCGACCCATTCCGGGGCCAATCCGGAGAGACCGGAATCGAGTTGAAAACGCAGCGCATCTTCAGTCAAATTCGCTTCGCGCTCGGCCAGCGTCTCGCCAATGCAGAAGATCACGCTCAGGCCGAACTTGAGGGCCGACTTGAGATTCAAATTGAGCACGCGCTCGGCCTCGTCGAGGCCGTGACGGCGTTCGCTGTGGCCGATGATCACGTACTGACAGCCGGATTCGAGGAGCATCTTCGGGGCAATATCGCCTGTGTAAGCCCCTTCGCCCATGAAATGGCAATTCTGCGCCCCC
>JAIOQJ010000408.1 GCA_021413475.1 Planctomycetota bacterium
GGATTTTGAATTTAGAATACTCCGGCCCCTCACGGGAGCCGGCTCGCCGAAAACCACCGCCGCCAGAATTCTTCACTTCGCGCTTGCACTTCCACCGCCGAGACGCCAGAATAACACAAGCTGCCGAATCCGCCCTCCTACCCCGCCTCATTCTCCTTCCTCGCAGGGGATCTTCAAAATGCATCTGCTTTCCTTCTATCGGCCCGTATTCTCCGCACTGGCGGGCTTGTTCGTTGCCGCTTCCGTTTCCGCCGCCGAGCCGATGACCACGGCCGCGATGGGCGACACGGTGGCCCTGCCGAAGCCGGCCGAGGTTCAAAGCCTCGCCGTTTATCCCACAAAAGTCTCCCTGAAGGGGAGCGATGAAGCCGCTCAGCTCATTCTCACCGCGACGCTCTCGGGCGGCCGGTTGCAGGATCTGACGGGCGACGTCAAATACACCGTCCTCGATGGCAAGGTCGCTCGCGTGACACCGACCGGCCGGATCATCCCGACCGCGAACGGCACCACCGAAGTGGTCGCGACCTTCGGCGACAAGTCGATCAAGATCCCGTTCACGGCCTCGCACATGGACGAGATCCTGCCGATCAACTTCCAGAACCAGATCGTGCCGATCTTCACCAAGCTGACTTGCAACAGCGGCGGTTGCCACGGCAAGGCCAGCGGTCAGAACGGCTTCAAGATCTCGCTGCTCGGCTTCGAGCCGGAGACCGACTTCACCGCGCTTGTCAAGGAAGCTCGCGGCCGACGTCTGCAACTCGCATCTCCGGAACACAGCTTGCTCCTCGAGAAAGCCGTCGGCACCGTCGCTCACGGCGGCGGCAAGAAGATGGAAAAGGATTCGGATGAGTACAAACTCGTCCGCCGCTGGATCGCCGCTGGTGCTCCCTACGGCCAGCCTACCGATCCAACCGTTACCCGCATCAGCATCTATCCCGAACATCGGATCATGAGCCGCCAGAACAAGCAACAGTTCGCGGTCTACGCTCACTACACCGATGGCACCGTAGAAGACATCACCCGCCGGGCTCAGTACGACAGCAACGATCAAGAGATCGCGACCGTTGATAACAACGGCCTGGTTCGCACGCTTGGCCTGAGCGGCGAGGCCGCCATCATGGCCCGCTACCAGGGCAACGTCATCACCTTCCGCGCCACCGTCCCGCTCGGCCAGAAGACGCCCGAGTGGAATTTCCCGGTTCAGACCGTTGTCGATCAATTCACTTCGAAGAAGTGGAAAGAACTCGGCTTGGTCCCCTCGGACCTCTCGACCGATGCCGCGTTCGTTCGCCGTCTCTATCTCGATCTGACTGGCACCCTGCCGACTCCGAAACAGGTCACGGAATTCCTCGATAACAAAGACACCGCCAAACGCGACAAGCTGATCGACAAGCTTCTCGATTCGCCGGAATACTCGTACTACTTCGCCAACAAGTGGGCCGACATTCTTCGCGTCAAGCGTGGTAAAGATGGTGCCGCCGCCGGCCGGGCTCAGGGAACCTTCTCGTTCCATAACTGGATCCGCGAGGCGATCGCCACCGACAAGCCTTACAACGAGTTCGTTCGCGACATTCTTGGTGCCACGGGCGACGAGACCAAGAACCCGCCGACCGTTTGGTACAAGGACCTCCAGAACCCCGAGCAGTTCGTCGATGACACAGCTCAGGTGTTCCTCGGCCTGCGTATCGCCTGTGCGAATTGCCATCATCACCCGTACGAAAAGTGGAGCCAGGACGACTACTGGGGCATGGCCGCGTTCTTCGGCCGCATCAGCAAGAAGACGGTTCCGATGCCCAGTTCGACCCCGACCCAGCAACCCAACAACATGCTGGTGATCTTCTCGAAGGCGACGGGTGCCGTGAACAACAAGCGCACGGGCCAGGCCGCCAAGATCAAGCCGCTTGATGGTGAGGTTCTCGACATCGGTAGCGACGAAGATCCTCGCATGAAACTGGTCGATTGGATGGTCGATGTGAAGAACCCGTTCTTCGCTCGCGCCGTTGCCAATCGCTACTGGGCGCACTTCCTGGGCCGTGGCATTGTCGATCCGCTCGACGACATGCGCGTCACGAACCCGCCGTCGAACCCGGAATTGCTCGACGCTCTGGCCAAGAGCCTGACCGACGGCAATTTCAGCCTGAAGGGCCTGGTTCGCACCATCGTGAAGAGCCGTACTTATCAACTGAGTGCAGTCCCGAACGAATTCAACAAGAACGACAAGCAGACCTACGCTCGGTACTACCCGAAACGGCTCGGCGCCGAAGTGTTGCTCGACGCTCTGTGTCAAGTGACCGATAGCCCGACCCTCTTCGGTGGCCTGCCCGCCGACAAGTTCGCACCGAAGCGAGCCATCCAGCTTCCCGACGAATCGTACACGTCGTACTTCCTCGACGTCTTCGGCCGTCCGCAACGCATCAGCGCCTGCGAATGCGAGCGCGTCAGCGAAGCGAACTTGGCCCAGGCCTTGCATCTGCTGAACTCCGACGAAGTACAGACCAAGCTCTCCCGAGCCGGCGGCCGCGCCGACGCTCTGGTGAACCCCAAGGACACCCGTTCGGATACCGAGAAAGTGACGGAGTTGTTCCTCTGGGCCTTCGCTCGCAAACCCAGCGACGAAGACCTCAAAACGGCTCTTGAACACATCAAGAAGTACGAAATGACCAAGAAAGCAGCCTACGAGAATATCGTCTGGGCCCTCATCAACACGAAGGAATTCATCTTCAATCAGTGATCTGTAAAGATCACGGAGCAACGCTCCGCGAGATACTCGGCAACGAGTGTTTCGCGGAGCGTTTTTTTGTTTTGACAGCCGCTCGCGGCTTAGCGCTTGGTCGGTTGATAGGGGGAAACTTTTGCGTGTGCAATGGCGAGCGCGAAGCCGCGGGCGGCTCGATACCATGCACATGGTGGCACGAGTGGATTCGGGATTATCTGCTTGCGAGTGAGAAATCTGCCAATTAGGATCTTGGAAGATGCGGAGAGTTTGTTCCTCCTCCATTCGGTATCTGAATTTGACCAGATTCGCCAGAATCAGATATCGAAATGAACGGGATTAATTCGGTCGGATCATTATGTCGAGTCTTCGCCAACATGTTCTCGAATTGGTCCACCTCGCGAAATCTACAATTCCCGAAGAAGAAATGCCCGATCTCCTACCTGGACGAATGACTCTTGGCGAGCCCGAGTGGTACCCGTTTGAGCACGAAATCTGGAAGATTGGCGAAGAAATTCGCCAACTGGTAAATCAAGAGCCGCGATTGCGAGGGGAGCCACAGTTGCTTGCCGCATTCTTGCGAGTCGCG
>JAIOQJ010000409.1 GCA_021413475.1 Planctomycetota bacterium
TGATAGGAGCCGTTTGGCATGCGTGGCCGAGGTTCAATGATGTGAACGGTTACGACGTGCGGTCATCCTGGAAAGCCTGGGCACAGGCTCCGCGTTTTCGGGCTGGGCATCGTTTAGCTCGCTTCTCATGAGCAGGGGAGATTGTAAGATGTCGCAGAACACACGCCGCGAAGTTCTAAAAACTTCGGTCGGATTGGGAGCCGCCGTCGTCGCGGGCTCATTGATCGGAAACACCATTGAACAATCGGTCGCACACGCCAAGGAGAACGCCTCGATGAGTCCGCAGAAGAAAGCCGAAAGCGTCGGTATCACATTTGAGAAGCAAGTGCCCGGGTACTTGAATAAGTGCGTTCGCTCGGGAAACTGGCTCATCACCTCCGGCCATACGAGCAAGATCAAGGGAAAGCTCGGTGCCGATCTCCAGCCCGAGCAAGGTTACGAGGCTGCCAAGGAATGCGCGATCGAGATTCTACGCAGCGTTTGGAACACGCACGGCACGCTGGACGGACTGAAGGTGCTGAAGGTCCTCGGTTGCGTAAATACGACGCCCGATTTCATCGATCAACCGAAGGTCATCAACGGTTGCAGCGATCTGTTCCACGAAGTCTTCGGTAAAGAAACCGACGGCTGGCATGCTCGCAGTGCGGTCGGCTTTGCTTCCTTGCCCGGCGGGGTGGCGGTCGAAGTCGAAGCCATCTTCGAGATTAAGTCGTAGTGTTTTCCGGGGTCACCGGCAGGGCGACGGCTGTGCCCGATGTGGCGCTGCGCGCGACCGCTTCGGTGAACGTCATGTAACGAACGCCGTCGACGAAAGTGGTGAACTCGACGGGGTGTCCGTCGCGTATTGACGCGACGAAATCGGCTTCCACATTCCAGCCGCCGGCTTCCTCGGGCGGAACGACGATCTCTCGGAGTTCGCTCTCGCCTGTGCGTCCTCCGAGAATTCGTTCCTGGGGAGCCAGTTCGATCTTGAGCGTTCCCTCCGATCCGTAAAGATGGATTTGCGCGCCAGGACCAAACCGAGTGACGCCGCTGACGTGGTAAATGGCCGAGACGCCGTCGGCCAACGTGGCGAGAACCTGCACGCTGTCGGGCGTCCCGACCGGTCGTAAGACGCCGGTCGCCGAGTCGAGCCGCTGCGGCGTGAAGGCCGCGACCTGTGCTTGAACCCGAATCGGCTCCGCGGTCCAGCGGCGTAAGGTTTCCTGCACGATGCCGAGCGTCAGCATGTTGATGCCCGATAGTTCGCGGACTTGACGCCAATGCAACGGCGTCGCCGCGTCGGCCAGCGAATCGTTCGTGGAAACTACGACCGCCTCCCGCAGTCGGCCGAGATAGCCCGCGGCAATCAGCCTTTTGACGGTGCGATTCACCCCAAGTCCGAGCGGGCTGGGGACCAGTTGACTCACGAGCTGCGGATTTCGCCGCGCGGCCGCCAGCATCTGCTCTGCCTCGGCGACATTCATCGCCATCCTAGCTTCGCAGAGCACGTGCTTTCCGGCATCTAACGCCGCCGTCGTCACCGCGCTGTGCAAATACGGCCACGTCCCGACCACGACGGCATCGATCTCGGGATGGTCGACGAGTTCTTGCCAGCGCTCAAAGGTTTTTTCGATCTGAAAATCGCGGGCCGCCGCGGCCGTCGATTCCGGACGGCGATTACAAACCGCGACGACTTTGACATGGGGACAACGTAGCAATCCCGGCACGTGCCGCGCCCGCGTATTGGCACCCAAACCGACGACTCCCACTCGCAATGAAGTTGAATTCATATGTTCGCTCTTGCTGACGCACGCCTAGATTGGTTTGTTGATGATGGCATCGGTGTTGATTGTGAAAAACGTCACGATGCACTCCTGAGAGGTACGCCTATTTGCATGAGTCCACATTCGTGAAGGAGCATTCAAACGAAATTGGAAAAACGTCACGGCAGGGATGCAGTGAACGAAACTAACTGTCGCTGTTGCACTTCTGAACTTCAGACGAGTTGCTTTTCGCTGCGTTAGGTGAAACTGCGTAAAAGGCTCTCTTGCCGAATTTGTAATTCGAGACGATACTTCAAAACAGGGACAGGACATGTGACGGGCGAAGAGGCCCGCACCCGGCGTGTTGCAAGATGCAGAAATCAGCCGCTACCCGCCTCGCCCAGTTCCGGGTGCTCTTTTCCAAGTTTGCTCACTCTGAGCGGATTCGGCCTTTTCCAAGGCCCGCAATATTGCCGAATCTTGCCCAGGCCGCGGTCTGCGCGTTTCGCAGGCCCGGTGCCCGAAGGTATCGGACGAATCCTTCGCCCCCTACCCCCGTAGCTAGGACACGAATTTACCGCGACTGACCGCAAATATATCAAAACCCTCTCCGTTCAGGAGGAACCGTTATGAGCCGTGGAAGCTCGATCATCTCGCTCATCGCCGAGCGACAGGATCTCGACCAGTTTCGCAAGAAGACCTGGATCGGTTCTTTTGAGGCGTACCTCGATCTGGTCCGAAACGACCCGAAGGCGACGCGAAACGCCTTCGAGCGGGTGTACGACATGATTCTGTCGTACGGTACCGATTCTTACGAAGTCAATCGCGAACGGCACGTTCGCTACCGATTCTTCGATGATCCCGACCATCACGGCGAAGACGCGGTCTTTGGGCTCGAAGACTCGCTCGCGGCCTTGGTCAATGCCCTCAAGAGTGCGGCGAAGGGTTACGGCATCGAGAAACGCGTCCTGCTGTTGCACGGCCCCGTAGGAAGCAGCAAAAGCACGATCGCCCGTTTGCTCAAGCACGGGCTCGAACGTTACTCCTCGCGCGACGAAGGCGCTCTCTACACATTAGGCTGGGCCGATTTAGAAGACGTCGAAGCCGTGCATTGGTGTCCGATGCACGAGGAGCCGTTGCATCTGGTGCCGCATCGTTTCCGCGATGACGTGACGGCGCATCTGAACGAGGGTCGAGACGATCCCGAGTATCGGGTACGCATCAATGGCGAGTTGTGCCCGTTCTGCCGCTACATCTACAGCGAGCGTCTGGCGAAGTACGGCGGCGATTGGGTTCGCGTGGCCCAAGACGTTCGCGTCAAACGGCAAATTCTGAGCGAGAAAGATCGCATCGGCGTCGGCACGTTCCAGCCTAAGGACGAAAAGAATCAGGACAGCACCGAACTGACCGGCGATATCAACTATCGCAAGATCGCTCAGTACGGCAGCGACAGCGACCCGCGAGCCTTCAACTTCGACGGTGAATTTAACGTCGCCAACCGCGGCATCATTGAGTTCGTGGAAGTGTTGAAGTTGGACGTGGCGTTTCTCTACGATCTGCTCGGTGCCAGCCAGGAACACAAGATTAAGCCGAAGAAGTTCGCGCAGACGGATATCGACGAGGTCATCATCGGG
>JAIOQJ010000410.1 GCA_021413475.1 Planctomycetota bacterium
CGCGGTGAATCAGCCCTTCGAGCGGGACCGGGAGTTGCGGGTTCCAGTTGCGCGCGGGTTCCGGTGGCTCCATGCCGATGGCCATAAGGCCGGCCATCGTGTTGGGTCCAGTGAAAGGCTGCTTACCCGTGCAGAGCCGATAGAGCAGCACGCCCAGGCTCCAGAGATCGGTACGAGCATCGACCGGTTCGCCATGCGCTTGCTCGGAAGACATGTAAGCCGGCGTGCCGACCACCGCGCCGCTTTTCGTCAGGTGGATGTCGTCGTTCGCTTCGCGGGCCAGGCCGAAATCGAGAATCTTGACGCGCGGCTCGTAGGGCAAGCGTCTCGTTTGCCCTGCCTCGGATGAAACAAGCAAGACGCTTGTTCTACGGTCTTCGAGCCAGATGTTGGCCGGCTTGATGTCGCGATGAACGAGCCCCTCGGCATGGGCGGCCTGCAACCCCTCGGCCACTTCCCGGCCGATGCGGAGCACCTGCGCGATGGGGAGCTCGCCTTTGTCCTTGAGAAACTGATCGAGGGGCTCCCCTTTTAGATACTCCATGGCAATAAAGGGGATGCCGCGTTCTTCACCGACTTGATGAATTCGAACAACATGGTCGTGATTGAGCTTGGCGGCGGCCCGAGCCTCGCGGAGAAATCGCTGGCGGGAACCCTCGTCCGAGGCGAACTTCGGGCCGCCCTGGCCAAGCACCTTCAGAACGCGGTACTGAGCCAAGCGGCCGAGTTCGCCCGCGCCCTGAGGAGGAGCGAGCAACGAAGACAAATCGGCCAATTCTTGCGAACTCAATCCGTGTGGATACGCCGTGTCTTGATCAACACTTGAAAATGTCGGCGGCGCCCCAGCGACCGTCTGTTCCGAAGGTGTTGGCGTGGGGGTACGATGTTCCGGCATGCGGACGTCCTACGAGGGTGAAAACGTTGGTGAAAGTATAATCAGAAAATGCCAACAGTGGAAGGAAGAAATGCGTGGGGCCATCACGCTCCTCTCCGGAAGCCTCCCTGATTATTACCCACAACGTCGGCGGGCAGTGACTGGTTCGTAGGCAGAGAGGCGAGTTGCGTTAGGTGAGATGATTTAGTTGCCGGTTAGATTTACCGTTGTGAAGAATGTCGCGCTGGCGGCGGCGGCGCGGGCATAGACCCACGGATGGATGGTGGGCGGCGTCTCGCGAATGAGTTTTCTACAAGGTGTTAGCGTTCGTCGCGAGCTAGGCGATAGCCAGCGACCAAGAGCGTGAGGTCACGCCACCCTCGCCACAGTGTGCGGACGCCTGGCATGCCGTCGCGTTTGCGATTGAGGTGTCCGCCGAGGCGGCCGATCCACAAAATCGCTTGCTTGACCGTGGGGATCGGTGTGTTGGCCGTCAAACGTTTCTTGTTGACGTGGATCCACATTGCTTTCCAGGCATCGTCGCTGAGAATCGCTGTGCAGGGTGTGTCCGGTTCCTGGCGGGCCAGATCACGCAGTGTCAGGATGCGAACGGCCACGAGGCAAAAATCAAAGGTGTCAGGAACCAATAAAGGTCGAACCGACGGCACCGATTGGCTCGAACTGTTGTTCATTGGTACGCCGATCAGGTTTCTCACGATGCGGCCAACCGCCATAACTTTCGTTGCAAATTGCCCAAAATTCGCTGCAAAAGGCATAAGATGAATTGCAAATCGACCAAACGACTGTTCCGCTCGGCTCGCCGAAAACGGCCTTTCCTCTTGCTCCATCCCGCCCACGCAAACTAGATTGAATCCATCTCCTTCGCTCTCCCGCCGCCGCGAACCTATGGGGCATCGCGATGATTCGATTTCGGTTCCTGCTTCTTCTCCCTTTTCTGATGCTGCTCTTCGCTCTTCGCGACGATCTCGGCGCGCAGCCGAAGAAGATCGTCGACGATGATCACGCGGCCAAGATGGCGCGAGGGTTGGCGGTGTTCAAAGACAAGGTACGGCCCGTGCTTCTTCAGCAATGCCTGCACTGTCACGGCGGCAAGACGACCGAGGGGGAACTTGATCTTTCCGATCGCGACCGCTTGCTGAAAGGCGGCAACAGCGGTCCGGCGTTTGTTTCGGGCGATGCGAAGAAGAGCCTGCTCGTCAAGTTGGTCCATCACGAGAAAAAGCCGGTCATGCCGCACGAGGGCAAGAAGCTGCCCGAGGAGACGCTGAAACAGATCGCTCTCTGGATCGACCTGGGAGCACCGTACGACGCTCCGCTGATCAAGCGCGAAGACGCCCTGGCCTGGACGAAAAAGACGATCGATCCTTCGGCTCGCGGCCACTGGTCGTTTCAGCCGCTGCAACGCGTGAATCCGCCGGCCGTCAAAAACGAGAAGTGGGTGCGGACGCCGATCGATCGCTTTATCCTCGCCAGGCTCGACGAAAAAGGAATCAAGCCGAACGATGCCGCGACGCCCCGGCAACTGGTCCGCCGGGCCTATTTCGACCTGATCGGCTTGCCCCCGAGTCCCGAGGAAGTCGATGAATTCTTGAAGGACGCCAACGCCGATCCGCACAAAGCCTGGGAGAAACTGATCGACAAGCTCCTCGCTTCGCCGCGGCACGGCGAACGCTGGGCCCGCCACTGGCTCGATCTGGTTCGCTTCGCCGAGAGCCACGGTTTCGAACACGATTACGATCGGCCCACCGCGTATCACTATCGGGATTTCGTGATCCGAGCGTTGAATCAGGACCTTCCCTTCGACACTTTTGTGAAGTGGCAACTCGCGGGGGACGAGATCGCCCCGAAGGACAATCTCGCCCTGATGGCGACCGGTTATCTCGCGGCAGGGGTGCATAGCACGCAGATCACGAAGAACGAAGTCGAGAAACATCGCTACGACGAACTCGACGACATCCTGGCAACAACCGGGACCGCGATGCTCGGCCTGACCGTCGGCTGCGCCCGCTGCCACGACCACAAGTTCGACGCCATTCCCAGCCGTGATTACTATCGGATGCTCTCAACCTTCACGACCACGGTCCGCACCGAGATCGATCTCGACATGGATCCCGAAGGTTACAAGAAGGCCAAGGAAGCGTTCGACCGCGAACACGCTCCGTTCGCAAGTGCCTTAAAGAAGTTCGAGAACGAACAACTCCCGACCCGTTTCGCGGCTTGGCAAAAAGAACAGGCCGAGCGGCCGTTGCCTCCGTCGTGGGTGATTCCGGAACTCGGGACGTTCAAATCGTCCGGCGGCGCGACGCTCGCCAAGCAAGACGACGGCAGCATTCTGATAACGGGCAAGAACCCGCCGATCGAGACGCTGACCATCGTCGTGACGACCGATATGACCGCGATCGCCGGCGTCCGCCTCGAAGCGATGAGCCATCCGAGCCTCGCCAAGAACGGCCCCGGCCGTGCCGCCAATGGCAACTTCGCCCTCACTGATTTCAAGGTGACCGCGAGCCCCAAGGCCGGTGGCAAGGCGAGCGAAATCAAGTTGAAGAACCCGCGTTCAACGTTCGATCAAAAGGGCCTGCCCATCACGGCGGCCATCGACGCCGACCCGGTGACCAGCGGCTGGGCCATCGATCCGCAGTTCGGCAAAACTCACGCGGCCGCTTTCGAGTTCGAGTCGCCGATCAGCCATCACAGCGGCACCACGCTGACGTTCACGTTGAAGTTCCAGAACAACGTCGGCCACGGCATCGGCAAGCCGCGGCTCACATTGACATCAGCAACGAAGCCGCTCGCTCTCGATGCCACGGCCCTGCCCGAAGCGGTCCATCGCCTGCTGCGTCTCCCGGCCGATAAACGCTCGCCGGAGCAGATGAAACTGCTAACCACGTGGTATCGCCAACTCGATCCCGAATGGCTCAAGCTCAACAAGCAAGTTCAGGATCATCTCTCCAAGGCTCCGAAGCCCGCCACCGTGAAGGCGTTGATCGCTTCCGAGGGCCTGCCGCCGATCCGGTTGCACAGTCAGGGCGAGGACTTCTTCAAGGAGACGCACTTCCTCAAGCGCGGCGATCCCAGCCAGAAGGAAGGCGTGGCCGAGCCCGGTTTCTTGCAACTGGCAACGGTTGTTGGTGCGGAAAAGAAATGGTCGCCGAGCGTGCCCGAAGGTTCCCGACTGTCGTATCGCCGAACTGCATTCGCCAATTGGATGGCCGACGTGGAGAGCGGTGCCGGCCGCTTGCTCGCGCGCGTGATCGTCAACCGCCTTTGGCAGCATCACTTCGGCCGCGGCATCGTGGCCACGCCCAGCGATTTCGGCATCCGCGGCGAGAAGCCGAGCCATCCGGAACTTCTCGATTACTTGGCGACGGAACTGATCCGCAACGGCTGGCATCTGAAGCCGATCCACAAGCTAATCATGATGAGTGCCGTCTATCAGGAAGCAACCACGCTCGACGAGGCCCGCCAGAAACTCGACAAGGACAACACCCTCCTCTGGCACCGCCCGATCCGTCGGCTGGAGGCCGAGACAATTCGCGATTCGCTGCTCGCCATCAGCGACCAACTCGACCTGAAGATGGAAGGTCCGGGCACGCTCGACGAAGCCAGCAAACGCCGAAGCATCTATTTCACGATGAAACGCAGCAAGTTGATTCCCAGCCTGATCATCTTCGACGCCCCCGACGGCACCACCGGCGTCGGCGAACGGCCGAGCACCACAATTGCGCCGCAGGCCCTGCACCTGATGAACAGCAAACAAGTCCGCGACTACGCCCACGGCCTCGCCAAGCGGATCGCGCCGACGGAGAAGGTCGAACTAGAACAGGTGATCGCGAAAGCCTACCTGATCACTTTGGCGCGCGAACCGAATCCGGATGAAATGAAGGAAGGGCTGAGTTTCATCAAGCAGCAGATTTTGTCGTACGGTGGGAAAGACGGTGCCCGGCATCTGGCGGTGACGGATTTCTGCCAGGTGATGATGTGTTTGAATGAGTTTGTGTATGTGGAGTGAATTGTCATGAAAAATGGAACGACGTTGCTGGATCCCGTGCCCGTCGACGGAAAACCGATCCTCGACCTGGACGCGCTCGAACCAGGCGTGCCCTTTCGTTTGACGAATGTGAGTTGGGCTGATTATGAGCGGCTACTCCAGACCATCGGCAATCTCCAATACCGAACCACTTACGATGACGGAGAGTTCGAAATCACCATGCCTATTTCCTCAACGCACGGTGCCTGGGTCTGGATCGTAAGTCGCTTGATCTTGGCCCTCGCAGAGGAACTCGACCTTCACATCAAAGGCCTCGACCCATTTACCATCCGCCGCGAAGATGTTCAGAAAGGAATTGAACCGGATCGGTGGTACTATTTTGAAAACGAACCACTGGTTCGCGGCAAGCTGGAACTCGATTTCAATATCGACCCGCCGCCCGATCTGGCCCTTGAAGCCGACCTCACCAGCACCGTTGAGAAACGCTTTCGCATCTATGCTGCCTTGCGCGTTCCCGAAATCTGGCGATACAAAGACGACGCCCTGTCGTGGAACAATTGGCGGACAACGGCGAATACGTCGCCGTCGAACGCAGCCGTTCCTTCCCGCAAGTACCACTCAGCGAACTGGTCCGATTCGTGCATCTGTACAGTGAAACGAACGAGCGGGACCTGATTAAGTCGTTCCGCGAGTGGGTGCGGCAGCAGATCGCGGCGGGGTGGAAAAATTGATGAGAGGAGCGATGGCCATGACAAACGGAACAGCTACACTCGAATCGCCAGCGACAGCGGGACGAATCTCACGAGGTTTGCAACCCGGCGTGCCTATTCGCCTGCGCGGATTGAGTTGGAACGACTACCTCGCGATTTCGGAAATCATCGGCGATCGCAGGCTCCTCACGTCTTTTGGCGCTGGCGAGATGGAGATTCTCATGCCCTCCAACGAACACGAAATTTGGATCGCGCTGCTTGGTAAACTCATCGAAGCCTTGGCCGCCGAAATGTCGATGCCGATCATCGATCATGGCATGTCCACCTTTCGTCGAGACGATCAAGAAAAAGGCCTTGAGCCGGACCGGTGCTATTATTTACTCAATGCACCGCGAGTGCGCGGGAAGCTACGGATCGATCTGAATATCGACCCGCCACCCGACTTAGCCTTAGAAATCGAGATTTCGCGGAGCGCCGAAAAGCGGTTGCCCATCTACGCTGGGCTGGGACTTCCTGAGATCTGGCGATTCGATGGCGAGACAATCACGGTTCATCAACTCGTCGCGAACGGCGAGTATGTGGTGGCCGAACGAAGCAGATTCTTTCCATTCCTGCCGCTGACCGAACTCGTTCGCTTCATTGCCATGCGTGACAAGCTGTTCGACAACGAACTGACCGACGCCTTTCGAGCTTGGGTGCGTGAGCAGATCGCAACGGGCTGGAAGAATGTAACTTGAAGCTTAGAAGCATACACAAGACACGTTACCGAGAAGCACTCATGACCACCCCCCGCCACTTCGCCCCACCCCACCCCGCCTACACCTCGCGCCGCCAGTTCCTGGCGCAAGCCGGCGGCGGTTTCGGCTCGCTCGCGCTGGGCAGCCTCCTCGCGTCTGAGGGTTTGGGAGCCGACTCAGCGATCAATCCGCTGGCACCGAAGCGGGCGCATATACCTGTGAAGGCGAAGTCGGTTATTTGGCTCTTCATGAACGGCGGGCCTTCGCATGTGGATACTTGGGACTATAAGCCCGAATTGGAGAAGCGCGACGGGCAGGAACTCAAGGGGTTCGACCAGAACACCGGCTTCTTCACAAATCAGGTCGGGCCGTTGATGAAGTCGCCATTCAAGTTCGCTCGGCATGGCCAAAGCGGGGCCTGGGTCTCGGATATTTTTCCGCACATGGCCAAGCATGTCGACAAGATGGCCTTCATCCATTCCTGCTGGACCGATTCCAATAATCACTCCCCTGCCCTGTTCAAACTCAACACCGGCATGTCGCGGATGGGTTTTCCCTGCGTCGGCTCGTGGGTCACTTACGGCCTGGGCAGCGAAAGCCAGAATCTGCCCGCGTTCGTGGTGATGTACGACACGCTCGGCCGCGGCATTCCCAAGGGACACGCTCTGAACTGGGGCGCGGGTTTTTTGCCGAGCATTTACCAGGGGACCGCGTTCAAGCCGCAGGGCGATCCGATCGACAATCTGAAACGGCCCGACGAAATGGGCCCGGACCAGCAGCGGGCGCAACTCGATTTGCTCTCCAGGCTGAACAAGAAGAAACTGGAAACCGGCCCGGCCGACGCGGATCTGTCGGCCCGCATCGAGACGTTCGAACTCGCCTATCGCATGCAGATGGCCGCCCCGGAGGCGCTCGATCTCAACAAGGAGACCAAGGAAACCCAACGCCTTTACGGCCTCGACAATCCGAAGGCGACACACTTCGCCAAGCAGTGCCTGATAGCGCGCCGGATGGTCGAGAAGGGTGTGCGTTTCGTGCAGATCTACTCGGGCGGCATGGAAAACGACCTGAGTTGGGACGGCCACAACAACATCGCCAAGAACCACGGCGGCTTCGCGGCCGAGACCGATCAGCCGATCGCGGGGCTGCTGCAAGATCTCGAATCGCGCGGCCTGCTCGATTCCACGCTCGTCATCTGGGCCGGTGAATTCGGCCGCCTGCCGATCGTCCAAAAAGGGAGCGGCGGCCGCGACCACAACCCGCACGCCTTCACCACCTGGATGGCCGGCGGCGGAGTCAAAGGCGGCGTCCACCACGGCGCCACCGACGAAATCGGCTTCAAAGCGGAACAAGACCGCGTCAGCATCAACGACCTACACGCGACGATCCTGCACCTGATCGGCCTTGACCACAAGAAATTGACCTACCGCTACAACGGCCGCGACTTCCGGCTGACAGATGTGGCGGGGAATGTGGTGACTCCGATTTTAGGGTGAATTTCAAAGTGCCGGTTGAGGAAAAAGCGATTGATCTTGCCTCGCCCTCTCATTTGTCTTCCTTCATGGTCGGCTCTTTGACCTCCACCGTGTGAAGGATTCCGCCCGATCCCGTTTGGTTGGCAACGAGCGCGACGAGTCCATAATGCGAGCTCTTTCCGATCGCGTTCATTTGCGGTAAATTCGTGGCGACCTGTCGAAGGTTCTTTCCGTCTTCGTCGACCATCCACCACTGGCCAACGCGATTGTACTTGATCTTCAAAGGCGATTTCGGATCAGCGGATTTGACGGTGTCAATCAGGACGATGTGAACTTGCTGTTCATGAATGGTTAGGAGAGAGTCTCCGATATTGGGCAAACCCTTCGCGACGACCTCTTTGGTCTCACCTGGAAAACCGACTCGTACGAGTTGACGGCTACGGTCTGGCGTGAGTTGGGGCTCCACCATGTACACGCCTAGATTTGTGGGTCCGCCTATGGAAGGTTGTGGCCAGAGCCGGTCCGCGAAAACTCCGGTTTCAGGTTTGGCCGGATCAATAACTAGAGGGTGATAATTTTCCCGGTGAATGATCACTCGGCACGACCTATTCCCATCCGCATCAGGTTTGCCGTGAACCGAGTACATGGCTGTCGGGTTGAACGCCAATTTGGGGTTCTTCCATTGATCGAGATCGGTCCGTTCCGAAATCTCCCTCGCCTCGTGAATGACTTTTGCCGTGCCAGTTTCCGAAGCGGGATCAAAAGTGACAACGGCAACCCAGTTGCGACCCGACGCACCACCCGTAACACAAGCCTGGCTAGGTTTGATCGGTGTCGCCCATAGAGACAATCGCGCATATGGAGTGGCGGCAACATTCTTAGGAGCGATGGGCAATCCATCCGTGGACGACACGTCGTGAACCTTGCCGTTGTCAAGATTCAGAACCAACAACATTGGTGGCAAGCGGTGCCGTAATACGGTACACCACACATATTTGCCATCAAAATGGACTGACGAGAAATGCGGGTTTTCTAATGCCACCCCTTCCCATACCTTGCGGAGTTTGCCTTTTTCCGTCATGAGAAACAAGGCACGGTAAGTCCAAAATACATCCACTGATGGCGTACAAGGGACGATACCGTGAAATTGCACATCTGACGTTTTTAATGGATTCGGATCGAGAGATATTGCGACACGCTTAAAGGAAGCCATCTGCTCAATCTCGCGATGAGGCAGAGGCTTGACCGTCTGTTTCGATGACAGATCAATTCTGTCTAAGCGCCGCTTCAAAGTGGCAGCAACTAGCTGAATATCCGTGTTTGAAGACTTCGAAAGCCGCTCGATCAAGGCCATCAACTCGGTCGCATTTTCTTCGCGAAAGTAGGTTGAATCGCATAGTCTCATCGAGCGTGACACAACTTCCGGAAGATGGGCGAGGTCGAGGATCGCATCGCCTAGTTTCTTGAATTTTCGCTCTCGCGGGAGAAAGTCTAGTGCAAATTTGAAATACCGCATTTGGACGTCACGTTTGGCGATATCTGGATAAATCCTGATAATCATGTCGACCTGTTCTTCTCTCAACACGCTTAGTTGCATCTCGAACTCTTCGGTTTTGTGGCCCGTGATGACGAGGTGATTGGCCGATCCTCTGAAGTCGCTAAAAAGACTTCCGCCGGTACCGCCACCATGTTTTTCAATTTCTCCGGTTCGAATCAACGGTTCCAAGTGGTCCAACCCGCGGCGGTAGACGAGAGCAAGACGATCGATTCCATTTTTGCTGGTTCTCACATTCCCGTGAGCTACTCGAATCAGAGGAATCAGTGCTTTCAACGAATACACATGAAGTTCGATTGCGTTCGGGTCGAGCAGCAAGGCAGCCTCGGCTAGAGCGAGCGATTCATTCCAGTCTCCAAGCCGATGAAACACTGCCATTCGCTCTGCCAACTGCTTAGCCTCCGCCTTTGGATCCGTCTGCGGATGCACCGATTTGTCCTTCAACACCGTGTCGAGCGATTCGATCGCCCAGCGCTTGATGGTCGGCATGCAGTCGTCCGGCTTCAGTTTCATTTCAACGGGCTTGCCAACGACTTTGCCGGCACGCTCGGCTCGTAGCTTCAGGGTAACCGCTTGTTCCGCCCCGACTCCATCGTGACGATATTCACCCAGCCAATAAAGAGGCGGCTGCCGTTCGATCCCTTGGCCCGACGTCCCCAGCTTCAATTCGGTGGCGAGCGCCTCGGCCTCCGCCAGTTCCACCGCCACGACGCCTTCACGATTGAGAACGATTTGCTCCGCCAATTTCGCGTAAGCACCTTTTAGGTGATCGTGATGGAACGTCACGTTGGTGCTGACGAACGGCGGCACTGCGATCACTTCCTTCACCGATTCGGCATGCTTTCGCAACCCCGCACGCACGGCGGCGACCAACGCATCCACATCGGCCGACGGATCTTTGCTTTCCTCGACCGCTCGGACCAGCAAACGAAGTCCGCCCGCGGTTTCACTGACCACGAGTTCCAATGCGGGCTCATTCGCTTCCTTGACGCGCCGAAACATCACTAGCACTTCCGCTTTCAACAGTCTCCCCAACTTGGCACGCTCCCCGACGCCGTTCGCGCCGAAGAGCGCCTGAACTTTCTGTTCCTTCAACACTGTCTCGATCGCGTTGCGTTCGACCCATCGGGCTGCCGGATCCGCAAGCAGCTTCGCCTCCAGCAACGTGACCCGCTCTTCCTTATCGGGATTCAGGAGAGCGCAGAGAGGGGCCTCTTTTTTTGTCCCCTCCGCGCCCGATGCCTGAATCGGCAACAATGCGATCAGAAAAATCCCAGTTCCAAGCAGACGGATCCTCATCATCTCAGCTCCGATTAAGTCAGCGTAAAACTGAACGACTCTTTCGAGACGCGCGGTCACTTCCTCGCGGACGGCGGAACCAGTTTGGGCAGAATCCGTTCCGCGAGAATCGCGGCGGCTTCTTGGAGAGCTTCCTTGCCGGCAACGTTTTCGGTCAGGCCAACGACGAGCGAAGTTTGCCGATCGATCGCAAGCACTTTATTCGTTTTCGGATCAACGGCCTTGACCTCGATTCGGGCGCGAACACTGAAAAGGCCTCCGATTCGACCGGCAACTTCGCTGAAGCCTTCTCCGGTGATCAAAACGGCCACCTTGTTGGGATTGCCGTTTTCGCCATCAATCAGGTCAAAACCAACCTCCTTGCAAAGCAAGGAAATCTCGGTCTGAGCGGCAGGGTCAATAGCCGGCGCTCCAATGTGGCGCTCGGTGATCTTCACCATCACGCTGGGCCTCACGGCCTTGCCCATCTTCTTGTTGATTGCGGCCGCGCGATCGGCCAGGGGCAACGGCTTGGGGACCAAACTGTCCGCATTCTTTTCCACCGCCGCGCCAATCGATTCGGCGAGTTTGCCGATCAAAGGTCCGAGTTCGTCGGTTGTATTTCCTTCCACCGACGCGCCCGACACCCGGCTTGTCTCCGAGCTAATAACTTTCGCCACAATGTAGATTTTCTTGTCAATGTGGATAACCGACCCTGTCACCAACAGCCGGGCTCCGGTCAATTGGCCCACTTTCACCGCTTCGTCGGCCTTGACGACGCCCGACGCATTCAGCGCCTGTTCCTCGAAGACCTTTTTCAGGTCCGCACGGTCAACCAAGAGCAATTCCGGACGCACGGCGAGTTTCGCAAAAAGGAGATCGGAAACTTTCGGACCAAGTTCTTTGGCCCCTGCCCCCTTTTCCTCGAAGCCGAGAACGGCGAGTGGATAGACCGATGGAACCTTTGCTTCTTCTTTGTCTTTCGCCTTGTCTTTGGCGTCCGCCGAATGGGCCGCCGAAGCGGTCAATGAGATACCAACCAATAGTGCTCCAAGATAGCTTGCGAATCGCATCACTCTTTCTCCTTTTAGTTCTTTTTCAGTTCGAGATCCGATAGATGCTCGAGCAGCCGCGCGAACAAATAACGCGGCGTCGGGCTCGTTTCCCACTTGGCCATGATCGCATGACCGCAGATGCCGATCCGCCCTTTTCCCTTTACGGAACGGCCCTCGATCCAAGTCCAGCCGACGGCAGAGGGAGAAAACTCCACGACCGCGGCGTCCTCGACCATTTTCATGACGGCGGAACTGGTAATGACTTTTCCGTCGGGAAGCCAGTTCTCCGCATCCAGTCGCTTGTCGAGCCGCTTCATGATGTCACGACAAAACGTCAGATCGGTTGAGGCATTTGCCGCTCCACCCAGCCCAGGGATCGTTGTCTGACCCGTCGCGGGTGCCAAACAGAATACGACGACTCCGTTGCCCACCAGTTTCGCCAAAGCGTCCGTCAAATCGCGTTCTTCCTTGAAAGCGATGCCTTCGCCGATCAAGAGCAGACCTTCCTTATGGTCCGGAAGTTGGGCGGAATTACCTATTTCCTCAAACGGAATTTTTGCCGCCGTGAGCAATTTGCTAGTCGTACGGGCCGGGTCATAAAGGGTGATCTTGAGTTGTTTTAGCCAATCGGCTCGGTCAACAAATGGGTCTCGCGGGAAGATCCAGACATCGCGATCGAAGGTTGCCGCTGGTGCTTTCTGGCCGACTTCGAATACCGTCAAAGTAAGCCGCGATTGGAGAATCACTCCATCTTTGACGGGCGGAATCGCAAGCTTGATGGAGAAAGTCGGCGACACGTCAGGGCCTGCCGCCGTTTCAACTTCACGTGCTCCAACGGTAGCCGTGCCAATCGAGTAGCGCCAGGAGATACGTCCCTTGAGTGCTCGTGCCGACTCGAGACGGAAGCGGAACTCGATTTCTTGGCCGCCAAACACGTTTTGCGAAAACGCGACGGTGATCAATTTCACCTCGTCGGCAGCCTTCTTTTCTTCAGCGGCAATAGCCGTGGCCTCGACGACAACCAAGCAAGAGAAAAGGACGAAAACTCGGAATTCCTTAAGGAAGCTGGTCAAAGTCGCCGAATGGAGCCCTGCCATGGACGATCCCTTCAGATAAGGCTGACTGAAAGTTAGGCAAATCGTTCTGTCAACGCGATTAGTGAGGGGCATCGTAACAGGAGACATGTGCCGAAACAAGGGGCAAGACAATCCAGCGATTGCAATTGTTCACTCAACTCGGCAATGATCCCTTCCAGTAAGCTGGGATTAAAGACATGAACCGACTCCGTGACAGTAAAAGGGGTCGGGAGCAATCCTGTTCGGCACGGGATTTGC
>JAIOQJ010000411.1 GCA_021413475.1 Planctomycetota bacterium
AGGTGTCCAACGACGTCAATAACAAGACCGTGAAGCTGTTCGGCTCCGGTGGCTTTAAAGGCCTTACTTCCTACGGTTCTGGGATCGTTGTCTCCCCGCAAGGGCATATTCTGACGATTGCCAATCAGCTTCTCGACACGCAAGATTTGCGCGTCCACTTGTCTGACGGCCGGCGGTTTCGAGCCAAGGTACTCTTCACGGAACCTGAGCTCGCGGCCGCCCTCCTGGTAATCAAACAAGACGAGAAAGAAGCCGTCGAACTAGAACTCGAATACTTCGATGTGCCGGCCGCCATCAAGAAACTCAAAGCTCAACCAGGCGACTGGGCGCTCGCCTTTAGCAACTCGTTCCAGATCGCCACCCGCGACGAGCCGATGACCGTGCAACGCGGCGTCATTTCCGCGTACGCGAAACTGGTCGCCCGTCGCGGCATCCACGAAGCACCGTATCATGGTGAAGTCTTTTTCCTCGACCAGATCATCAACAACCCGGGTTCCGCCGGCGGCGCGGTCACGACGCGCAAGGGCGACCTGATCGGCATGATCGGCCAGGAATATCGCAATGTGACGTCCGATACCTGGATCAACTATTGCCTGCCGCTCAATGCCAAGGTGGAAGTGACTGACGGCGAGAAGATTCGCATCATCTCGCTTGAGGAACTCGTCACCGACGGCATCAAGGGGACCTACAAAAACATTAAGCGCGAGAAGAACAAGCAAGGACCGGGTGCCTACCACGGTATCGTCTTCGTTCCAAACATCCTGCCGCAGACGCCGCCATATGTCGATCGCGTCATCCCTCAATCTCCCGCGCATAAATCGAAACTCCAGCCGGATGACCTCGTTGTTTACGTCGACGGTGAGCCGGTCTACACGATCCAGGCGTTCAAAGATCTGCTCTCCAAACTCGTCCCTGGCTCGAAAATCCAGCTCGAAGTCCGTCGCGGTGAGAAACTTACCGCGATCGAGATGGAACTGGCGGATTTTCCAAAACAGTGAAGTATTTTGGCGAGCCGGGTCGCGTGAGCGCTCGGAGTAAATTCGAAAGTGATTGCGTGCTCCTCGCCCCAGGAATCCCTCCATGATTCAACGTTCCATGTACACCCGTCTCGCCATTCTCGGCACACTCTTCGCTACCTCGATGGGCCGCGCCCAGGTCGATCCGAATGAAGAGACCGAAAAGGCGATGAAATCGGCGGCCGCGAAAGTCGCTCCCAGCGTCGTTCGCATCGAGACGTCCGGCGGCCAGGACATCATCGTCTGGACCGATCGCTCGACCGGTGCCCCGATTCGCAAAGTCGTGGGCCCGACCACCGGGCTGATCGTCGATGCCGACGGGTACATCATCTCCAGTTCGTTCAATTTCATTAACAAGCCGACCGATATCTTCGTCACGATCCCCGGCAAGGGGCGTTCGGTCGCTAAAGTAGTCGCGACTGATCTCTCACGGCAGCTGACGTTGATTAAAGTGGATTTGAGAGGATTGCCAGTTCCCGCCGCTTTCCCCAAGAAGGAAATCGAAGTTGGTCTTTGGACGATGGCGTTGGGCCGGACGCTGAATCCCAACGTCGAACAATCGCCGTCGATCAGCGCGGGAATCGTCAGTGCAGTCGGACGCATCTGGGGCAAGGCCATCCAGTCGGACGCCAAGGTGTCGCCGAACAATTATGGCGGCCCCTTGGTCGGGATCGATGGCCGCGTTATGGGCGTGCTCGTCCCTGCTTCGCCATCGAGTGAAGGGGAGAACGCGGGCATCGAATGGTACGACTCGGGAATTGGATTTGCGATTCCACTGGAAGACATCAACCGCGTGCTGGCGAAACTGAAAGTCGGCACTCCGGATAAACAAGTCAATTTGCGCGGGGGCCTTTTTGGCTTCCCGCAACCGCAGCCCGGCCAATATTTGTCGCCTCCCGTCATCGCGTCGGTGGTTCCGGAATCGGCGGCCGAGAAGGCGGGCATTAAGGGCGGCGATCTGGTTGTCTCCGTGGATGGCAAACCGGTCCACACGATGGCCCAGTTCCTACATGCCTTCAAGCCGCTTTACGAAGGCGACACATTCGCAATGAAGGTGAAACGCGGCGACAAGGAAATTGACATCCCCAAGGTGACTCTGCAAGGGGTGCAAACGGCGATTGAACCTGGTTTCCTTGGCATTCTTCCCGTGCGCGACGACCCGGATGAAGGCCTCGAAGTCCGCTTTGTCTACCCGAACAGCCCCGCTTCGAAAGCAGGCCTCAAGGAAGGCGATCGGATCATGAAAGTCGGCCCCGCCGCCGCCATGCAACTGACAGCCTTCGCCGGCCGTGATCGCTTCATGACGATCATGAGCCAGTTCACCGCCAACACCGACATCAAGCTTGAAGTCAAACGCAAGGACGGCGGCAAGATCGACAATCTGACCGCTCGTCTCGTCGCTTACACCGAAGATATTCCCGAGAAGCTGCCAAAGGAGTCCTCCGCG
>JAIOQJ010000412.1 GCA_021413475.1 Planctomycetota bacterium
GTTCCTCAATAAAACGGTCCATCACAGCAGAATTCGCCATCGCAAACGCCTCCATGCATGCGAGTACATCCTTGTCTCGCTTGAATTTACAGCATTTTGCGATAATCGAGCAAGATGTTAAAAGCCCTGGCCAAGGAAGGCTGTCCTACGAAGAACAAAGGCACGCGGGATAATGCTTCAAGGTTCGGGATCGCGGATCTGTTGCCGCCAGTCGTGTGGGCATAGGCCTGGGAAGACGCCGCAGAATTCGCGATAGATTGGCCGCAGCCAGCTCGGGAGCGATTTGCCGATTTTCGAGCGTGGCAACTCGCCGATGTGGATTTCGTCGAACGGTTGCAACAGGACGTTGGTTTGCGGATCGCCGCGCAAGAGGATCGCCTCGAGATCTACGGCAAAGACTTGCGGCTTCTCACCCCTTGCGACATTGCCGCGAACCACGTGGATATCGCGAACGTCGGCTCCGGGGTGTAGCCCGCCGCAGCGGCGGATGAAGCCAATCACGTTCTCGGAGCCGCGATAGAGCACTTCACGATTACCGCCCTCGATCGGCCCGAATATAAAAACGGATCGACTACGATGTTTGACGACCTTGCAACGCACCTGCTCTTCGGGAATGCCGAACCCCGTCGCGATCCGGCTGGCGAGGGCCGCAGTCGTGTCTCCTTCAATTCGCGGATTCTCCATGGCTGCCAGGGCGATTCGCCCCTCGGGGCTTACGACGTACTGACCGCTCGAATCAGGAACGCCCTCGATCACTATCTCGACGATATCGGGGCAGCCAATGCGGTAAGTCTGTTCGACGGTTTGTTCGCGGACCACCGGAGGCGGCGCGGTCCCGCCGATGGCTTGCTTTATTTGCGTCCGCGTCGTCGTGCAGCCTTGTTCAAGTATCGCGAAGAAAGCGAGAATCGGCGCGCAGCATCTCCACCAGGGTGTCATTCGTCGTCGCAATTGATCGATCTTCCTTCCCATGTCGCCACGGTGGTTAGAGGAAATCTCTCTTTTCACCATCGGCTAAGGAGGTTGCGGGGCTTGAGTATTGCAAGGGAAATGAGGTTTGGGCAAGCGGGTGGGGTAAGGGAGGCGATCTGGGCAAGCTGCTTGCGGCTTAGCGCCTACGTCACGTCAAATCAACAACTTTCGGCTGCTCTACGCTCAGATAATCCGCGTGCGTCATCTGGACCGAGATGCAATGATCCCCCGCGTTGAAATTGATCGAGGCGTGTTCAGCCAGTGCGGGATCAACGTACGTTTGCAAATTAAACAGGCTGCCAAACGGTGGAATCGACCCGGGAAGCAGCGAAGTGATCTCCAGCACCTCTTCCTTGGTGGCAAAGCGGATCGCCTTGACGCCCAGGCTGGCACGGCCTTTCTTGCTATCCAGCTTGCGATCGGCGGGAACGACGAGCAGCACAAATTGCTCGCCCGCCTTCACGACCAGGGCCTTGGCACCACTTCCCAATGAGACTCCACGCACTGCGGCCGCTTGCTCGCTGGTGAATACCGCCTCATGATGTGAAACCGCGAAGGGAATCGCCGCCTCGGTGAGTTTTGCGTGGATGCTTTCGAAAACCGTCGGCATGTGAACCTCGTGAAGCGGATCTCTAGGGTGTGATCCCTGAGGTTCGCAAAGCCTCACCTCAGGGCTTGGGCTGATTTTCTCCTAAGCCCTGAGGTGAGGCTCTGCGAACCTCAGGGATGTTTCATTCCTCCGTTTCATTAGGATAACCCCTGACGGCGAACGGAAAAAGGGGCTTGCTGATGATTGATGTGAGTTTATTGGGGACCGGAGGGACGTTGCCGTTGCCGGACCGCTTTCTTTCTAGCTTGCTGGTGCGCCATGGCGGACGGCTGATCGTCGTTGATTGCGGCGAGGGAACGCAGGTGAGCCTGCGGCGGCTCGGCTGGGGTCTTAAAGACATCGGCACGATTTTGATTACGCACTTCCATGCAGATCATATCGCGGGCTTGCCTGGTTTGCTTTTGACTATCGGCAATAGCGGCCGCGGGAGTGACGAGCCGTTGTCAATCGTCGGGCCGCGCGGCATCCAGCGGGTGGCCGAGTCGCTGCGTGTCATTGCCCCGCATTTGCCTTACCCGATCCGCTACCGCGAAATGACGGGCGATTCGGTCGATACCTTCGAGATCGGCGACTTGAAATTGCGTGCCTGTCTCGGCGAACACGATTTGACGTGCTTGGCCTACCGCTTCGACTTATCGCGGGCCCCGGCTTTTCAACCCGAACTGGCCAAAGAGATCGGCCTGCCGGTGCAGATGTGGCGAGTGCTGCAAAAGGGCACGCCCGTCGAATTCAACAACCGGATGGTGCAACCCGAGGAAGTGCTCGGCCCGCCGCGACCCGGTTTATCGCTCGGCTTTCTCACCGATAGCCGGCCGACGCGGAAACTCGTCGAGTTCTTCACCGACGTCGATCTGCTCGTGACCGAAGCGACCTACGGCGATCCCGAAGATCAACCCAAGGCGATCGACAACAAGCACATGACGTTCGCGGAGTCGGCGGCTCTCGGGGCGGCTGCACGGGCCAAGAACCTTTGGTTCACGCACTTCACGCCGGCGATGCCGAACCCCGATTACTTCCGGAAACATGCCGAGGCGGTCTATCCGGGTGTAGTTCTCGGGCGGGAACATCTGTCGATGACGTTGAGCTATCCGGATTGAGGTGGTGTATAATATTGAGGATGGACGTACGGCTAAAACCGACTCCGTGCGTCATTCGTAACACCTAACACGGACACCCCCTGTTACGAATGAGCCTCTTTTCGTTACGAATAAAGGACGTTCTGCTACGGATAGAGGATTTTTTGTTACGAAAAAGGGACGTTCTGTTACGAAAAAGGGGCGTTTTGTTACGAATTGAGGGACAGTAATTTCTTTCCCCAAGACTAATAAACGAGGTTTCGTTTAGTGGCCCGATTCTCCGTTGTTGGCCTCCTGTTGCTGATCGTCGCACCGGTGCGGGCGGGGCTTTACTACTCCGGGGAGCAGCAGGCGGAGTTGCCTTCGCAGTGGCGCGGGTTTTTGCTGGATCATCGGGCGTTACGGATGATCGGCATAGCGCCCGCCAATCTGCCGCCGACGTTGCTTCGCGAACAGTATCAAGAGGCGGCGGCGAAGTTGGTCGCTCTGTCCAAGCAACGAGCTCTGACGGCCGACGAGGCGGCGGACCTCGGGGCGTTGCATGTGCGGCTCGGCGAGCCCGTGAAAGCGGTTGAGGTGTTGCGGGCGGCGCAGCGGAAGTTTCCGGAGCACTTTCACGTAGTCGCCAACTTGGGCACCGCATGGCAGGTTCAGGGGAATCTCGAAGAGGCGGCCCGCGTCCTCCGCGATGCGGTTGCTCTGGCGCCGGCCGTGAACAAGCCGTTCGAGGAAGCGCATCTCAAGCTCGTGCAATCGCGGCAGAAAGATCGGACGGGGCTTGATGACGTTTTCGGCGTGAGGTACACCGCCGAGCGCACGAAACTCCCCGCGAACGCGGCGGCGATCGTGCAGCAACTGGCCCTCTGGCTCCCGGCCGACGGCCGGCTTCTCTGGCAGCTTGGCGAGATCGCCAACGCTCACGGCGACGTCCGCACCGCCGCGAATATTCTCGATGGCTGCGTCGGCGAATTCGCGATGGGTGCCGCCGAGCTTCGCCAGCATCGGAAGTTCTTCCGCGAGGCGGCCGACGAGATTGCCAAGCTTCCCGATAGCGAGCACGAGAAGTTTCGCGGCGACCTCAAGACGCGTTCGGTCCGCCCATTGCTCAGGAAACTCGATCGCACACTGCTCCCCGCTGTGCGACCTGACGGCGTAAATGCGGTGCCCTGGTTGGTCGTGGCCGAGACGTCCGTTGGTCGTGGCTTCAAGCCGAAGTATCACTCGTATCTCGACGATCTCGATGGCAAACAGGTGTCGCTCACCGGCTTCATGTATCCCGTCGGCACCGACATGACCGACGTTTCCGTCTTCATGCTCATCGAATACCCCATCGGCTGCTGGTTCTGCGAAACCCCGGACCCGACCGGCATCGTGTTCGTGTCGCTCGGCAAGGGGAAGACGACGGGGCTCAAGAAAGGGATCGTTAAGGTCGAGGGGACGCTGAAACTAAACCGCGATGATCCCGAGCAGTATCTATACACGATTCAAAATGCGACGGTCGGGGAGCCGGATTGAGAGTGTTGTGATGGGGAAGAATGAGCGGTGTAGGGTTGGCGGAAGATTACGGGACACGGTGAATGGGGTATAATTCAGATGTGGAAAGGCGCGGCCATTTTGTTCACCGCGTTGTTCGTGGCCAGCCCTATCGTCATTGAAGAGATTCGTTATATCGTGCATGTCCGCCGGGAGAGGCGAAACGGCCTTGGCGGGACACAAGATATCGCCATGTGGGGAACATTCGTAATGTTTGGTTTCGGTATTCTGGCCGTCGTCTGTTGGGGATTTCATTTAGTTGGCTGATTTCTCGTTCACATGCTCGGAGCGTGCGAACGAGAAAGTCTCGATGTATTTTCGTGGTTTCAGAAGGCGAATTGATGGGTAGCGGCTGGCGGCCTGAGACAACAATCTCTCTGATCTGCGTCATTTTACTCCCACCGTGGATATGGATCACCGGCCTAAATCTCCAGGGCTTTTGGTTAGTGGTTTTGAGTATCATCTTGGGAATCGGTATCGTGAGCGGAGTTGGCGGAGTCCGGCGGGATAGGGCGATCGGTCGAGTGGTGTCAGGGGCTTGTCTCTTGATCCTACTGGGCGTCGCGATCGGATTCTCGGCAATGGTGCGTTTTGATTCGGACTTGTACCCTTGAATCCGTCCCTCATTGGGCTTGTTTCTCGCCCGTTGTCCATCGCCCCTTTTATCTCTCCCCGGGAGTTCTCCCATGGCCTTGACCCCCGCTCAGTTGCAGAAGCAGAAAAAAGAAGCCGAGGAGTTGCTCTTCTCGGGGCCCGAGACTTTGGGATTCGCCAAGGCCTTGTTCTTTGGGCATTGCAATACCTCGTTGATTTTTCCGTACCCTTCGTTGTCTCCGGAAACCAAGACGATCGTCGATCAGGCGGTGGCCAAGACGCGGAAATTCGCCAACGAGCGAATCGACGCCGCGGCGATTGATCGCGATGCCGATATTCCACGCTCGGTGATCGACGGCTTGGCGGGAATTGGCGTACTCGGCATGGCCGCCCCGACCGAGTTTGGCGGGCAGGGTTTCAATCAGCAGGGGTATGTGCAGGTCATGGAGGTACTCGGCGGGCATTGCTCCTCGACTGCCGTGTTCGTGAATGCCCATCACAGCATCGGCATTCGCTCGCTGTTGCTCTTCGGCACCAAGGAACAGCAGGCGAAATGGCTGCCCGATCTCATTTCAGGAAAGAAGCTGGCGGCGTTCGCGTTGACGGAAAAAGAAGCCGGCTCCGATGCGGGCAACGTGCAAACACGAGCAACACCGGCCGAGGACGGAAGCTGGATCCTCAACGGCGAGAAACGCTATATCACTAACGCGGCCATCGCCCAGGTGTTGACCGTGATGGCCCGCACGCCGGCACCGACGCCGGACAATCCCAACGAAACCAAGATCACCGCGTTTCTTGTGACGCCCGAGATGGCCGGGTTCGAGATCGTCGAAGGGCGGATGCCGAAGTGCGGCATCCAGGGGACCGCGACCGGCCGGTTGCGTTTCACAAACATGCGCGTGCCGAAAGAAAACGTGCTCGGCAAGGTGGGACGCGGCTTGCAGGTGGCCCTGACAGTCCTCAATTTCGGCCGGACCACCTTCGGGGCGAGTTGCACGGGGGCGGCCAAAGTTTGCCTACAGGCCGCCGTGAAGCACGCGAAGGAACGCAAGCAGTTTCAGCAGCCAATCGCCGAGTTCGAGCTGGTGAAGAAGAAAATCGCCTTTATCGCGGCCCACACCTTCGCGATGGAGGCCGCCACCATGCAGTGTGCCGCCTTCATCGATCGTGGGGCCGACGACTACATGCTCGAAACCGCGATTCTCAAGGTGTTCGCCACTCGCGAGCTCCGGGCATGAAACTCGATCGAATTCGCAAGAATCCGCTGAAACTCTTCGGCTGGGCGATCGCTCACCTGTGTAAATGGACCCCCTTCACGGGAAAGCCGTCGATTCCGGTACGCGATGCGTCGCTGGTCGATTTCGCCGACCGGCTAGCGAGCCAGGTGAAGCGCTTCGGCCTCAATCTGCCATGGGTCTTCAAGAAGTGCGGCACCGAGGAACGCTTCATCCAGGCCCAATACCTGCACGAACGCCTCGCGGATGTCGCCATCGATCTGTACGTGGGAAGCTGCGCGCTGAGCCGCCTGGATCATCTGCTAACGACGGGGGCGGCGAATGGCTCGAAAGTAGATCACGATGCCGAGATCGAAGCGGGCAGGCACTTCCTGCGAATGGCGGATCGACGGATTGATGCGAATATGAAGGGGCTTTATCGAAATGACGACGACGCAACCACCTCGACGGCGGTGGCGGCATTGGGGCGGTGGTGACAAATGGCTTGGTTCGTAGTGACCCGCTTCAGCGGGTCTGGAACGCAAAGACCCGCTAAAGCGGGTCACTACGAACGGAAATCACATGAAACGCGGCATGATATATGCCGCGACGACGGCGGTCGTAATCGCTGTAAGCTTGACGAGCACCCATAGTTTCCAGCCTGCGGTGCCATCAGCCGCGCGTTGGATTTGGAAATGGGGTTTATTCTGATTCGCGGCGATGACGGGGGCGGAAAAGGACGGTTTGCTCGCGCCGCGCGGTCGCTGGTTCAAATCGACCGCGTCGGGATCGCTTCGCTTAGGCATGCTCGTGGGCGATGGCCATTTGCCTGAAAGCGGCGTCACTTTTTGTTTGATCGGCGTCGGGTTGGAACTCGACGAGACTGTGTTCGCCGGCGGCATCGGCGCAGGTTCAACGACCATGTCGCGATATTCCGGATGACCTTTGAGCGGTTGAAAAGGCCCCGACTTCGTACGGCACGCCCGAATGTTCGTGGCGTCGCCGAGCAGGCCTTCCTTCAACGCACGGCGAATGCCGTCCGTGGTTCCTTTGACCGTGTGCGTCTCACCGTTCTCGTCCTTGTAAACGAGATACCAGATGTCCGCGGGCTTGTTCGTCGGCTCGTTGGCGAGAACGGATGGCGATCGAATCGTCACGCCTGTCAGGTCTTCGATGAATTCGCGGCACGAACTCGGCCGCTGGTCGGCATCGCCGCTCATGGCCCGGCGTATGGCCCAGTCAACGCGGTCGGAAATCTTGGGATTCAGGTCGCGCGGCGGCACGTACTCGTTGCGGATCTTCTTCATCCAGCAGTCGAGCGGCCCAATCTTGCCGAACGGCACGTCGCCGGTGAGCATCATGTACAGCGTCGCGCCGAGCGAGTAAATATCGCAGCGAATATCAGCGTTCTTGGCGTTGCGGAACTGCTCCGGGGCCATGAAGTGGGGGGTTCCCAGACCGCGACCGGTGCGGGTCAGGTTTTGCTCGTTCTCGGCATCTTTGACGAGGCCCAGATCGGTTAATTTGGCAACGCCATCGACAGTGATCAGGATATTATCCGGCTTGACGTCGCGGTGAATCAAGTGGTTCTTGTGAGCTCGGTGCAGACCCTGGCAAACTTGAGCCAACAGTCGGATTGCGTCTTCTTCGAGCATGGCACCGTCACGCTCGATCTTCTGGCCGAGTGACTCGCCGTCAACGAATTCCATCACTAGAAACGGAGACACGCCCACACCGCAATATTCAATCGCTTTGACGATGTTGGGATGGTTGAGCTTTTCGGCGGCTTTGAATTCTTGCTCGAAGCGCTTTAGCAGGACAGGATTACGTGACGTGCCAGCCGGAAGCACCTTAATGGCGACCAGCTCGCCGTTAATGCGGCTCTTGCCTTTGTAAACAGCCCCCATGCCCCCCTCGGCGATTTTCGACACGATGTCGTAATTACCGATTTGGTTCAGGGTCGGTCTAAGGTCCAGCGGCATCCCTCTGTCTCCTGCCCGAGCGGGTCGGGGTCGCTGGGCGTCCCAGGCGAATTGGTTCCACGTCAAGTGGCACCAAAACTGGATGGGTACGATGCAAAAACCAAGTGTCAGCGAT
Organism: Planctomycetota bacterium; assembly: GCA_021413475.1. Taxonomy (GTDB): domain Bacteria; phylum Planctomycetota; class Planctomycetia; order Gemmatales; family Gemmataceae; genus JAIOQJ01. Next base: position 8,097 of record JAIOQJ010000412.1, read on the forward strand.
TATAACTCGCGAACATTCGGCCTTCCCATGAAAAAACCGTGATAAACCTCTCCCATGGAAAAAAAGGAAAGGAGAGCCCGTTTGCCTTCGTGCATTCGTCTCTATTCATTTGTAGCACACAATCGGATGAATTGGCGTAATTCCTACCAGTCATTCGACTCTTCGGGTAAAATGGTCATTCCGATTGTCCGTCACTTCTTTACTTGTCAAGGCGGGCCGGATCGGTCAAAATCAACAAATAGCGAAACCATGCGGATTGCTGGACGCCGTCTTTTTCCACATCCCGGCGTCCCCGACGGAGAACTTTTACCATGCGGATCTGGGGCTATCTCCTGATCTTGTTGAACATCGCCGCCGCCGGGGGCTTCATCTACTTTGCCACCGGTGTTCGGCAAAAGCGAAGCGAGTTCCAGTACGCCCTGTTCAAACAGGAACTTGTCAATCGCGGCCTGCCCCTTGAAGGGCCCGAAAAGCAACCTGCCGACATGGAAGAAGGCTTCGTCGCTTTCGACTTCCATTATGATGGCACGTTCCTCCCTCGCATTAGCAAGAACAAACTCAAAGAACTGATTCCGACCGGCGGGGCGATCCTTGGACTCAAGGGCGAACCGGTCGCCAATCAGACGGACGAGGTAAAGCGGGTCGAAAAGATCGTCTTTGAAGATCTCGACAAGATCGTGGATCCCGAGGAGAAGCGTCGTCGGCAGATGATTCTACTTTTGAATCTTGCGAGCGGCGCGGAACGGGAAGGAGTGTTCGCGCTCCTGCGTGATTATCCCGTCGCGAAAAAGCGAGTCACCGCTCGCCGCGAAATGGCGAATCTCGGGCGAGACACGACGCAAATCGCGGCGCTCGAGGTACTCGCCAAGGTCGCCGAGGCCCACATCGGTTACGGCCCAAATCGCTCCGCGGACGACAAGAACGCCCGAGTTCGCGAAGCTCGCAAGGCGCTAATCAACTGGGCAGTGGGCGAAATTCCAAATGCCACGCCCGATCCGTTGCCGCCGACGATTCCGCCGCCTTTGAAAGATGAACCTCCAGAGCCGATCGAGAACAAAGAAAAGGATGCTCTTTCCGCCGCGGTTCTGGCAATTTTGCCGGACATGGAATCGGAAACGCCGAACAAAGATACGATCGCGGCGGGCAAACAGCGCATCCTCGATCTACTCGAAGGCGACGACCCGCTCAAGAGCACGACGGCTCGAACGCTCGTGCCGTTCATTGCCGAGATCGGCACCAACATGCTCGATTCGCAAGAACGCGTGGCGGAGGCACGAACGAAGCTGCTCGAACTCCTTCATCTTCGCTCCGCGACCGCGAGTGAGAAGCTGTGGGTGGCCGCAGTGGCCGACCTGATGATTCCCCCGCCGCGCGAAGGGGAAGAATCCGAAGTTGATCAAACAAACAAATTGATCAATGTCGCGGCAACGGAATTGCTTCGTTCGTATTTCGAGGATGCCGCGGCATTGCCGACTTCAAATGATTTGCCTCCCGAAGTCGACCAGGCCCGAGCCAAACTGGCCGGTGTGCGGCCGTTACGCACCCCGGGGCGAAAGCGGGCGAATATCGCGCACTTGCTTTACCATCTCGACGCTCATGTCGGTTACTCGTTGCAAACTCGCTGGGCCTGGTATAGCACCTTCATCAACGGCGATCCGAAAGATCCGACGGCCGATGCCGACGAGAATTTTCTGATGCAGGCCCCGGATGAACTCATCCTGAAAAATCGGACCGATTGGCACAAACGCGTGGCGGCGGTGGTGGGTCTCGAAGCTTACTCGCCTGTCGTCGAAGCCCAGGCGAGCGAGATGATTCGGCTCTTGGGTCATTTGCAGGCCCGCATCGTCGAAGAGCAAAGTCATTTCGAAAAAGAGTATCAGGATATCGTCTTGCAGACGCTTTACCTGGCCAACCAGTTGGACATTCGACTCAAGGAAGTCGATCGCCACGCGATCCTGCGGGATGAACAGAAGACACAGACGAAGATACGCTCGGATGAGCAAAAAGAACTGGAAGCACAATTGGTAGCCAAGACCGGTGTCGCCAAGACGGCGACGGAGCAGCTTGAAGCCAAAGTGGATCAACTGTTCCAGATCACCAAGCAACTTGGTGAAGCGCAAGACGCACTGATCGGTCTGGAAGTCAAATTGCGTGATTTGCAAGTTGGCCGTCGCGAAAATCGAAAAGATGTGAAGTGATCGAGCGAGTGAGGAAGCAATGAACTTTGCCGGTAAATTGATGGTGTTGTTGACCGGAGCGGTGAGCCTGATCTGTCTCATCATTGGGACGATGCTTTACTCGCAACCCATGGATTATGTCACGCCCAAGGAAGAAACTCCCAAAAAAGTTGCCACCCGCATCGATCAGGCGATTGCGCGTACCAACGAGCTTTTGAAAGCGAACAATCGAGCCTACACTCGCTGGGTGCAGGAATCGGAAAAGGTCCTGGATCTGGAAGTCGAGCAACACAATCGCCGTGAGTTTTATCGAGGCCAGCTCGAACTGGTGGCTACCGGAATGCTCGACGGGAAAAAAGTGACCGATCCCGTGCAGGAACTGACGCGCGACGCGGGCACGAACATGCTACTGATTGATAAACCGACTGGTCGAGCCGCAGTCAAAATTAATCCCAGGAAGAATGCCGAAGCACAGAAGGTTTACGAGGATGGAATTCAGGCAGCCGTCAAGAAAATCGCCGAACTCCAGGCGGAAACGCAAATGTTGTTGATGGAACACGTCGCCGCCACCCTTGTCATCAACGGCGCGGAAGTACCTGCAGTGGTCAAAGGCCTGCGCACCAAGATCAAAGAGCAAATCAAGATCGCGGAAGATGCCGATTTGGAACGCACGTTTCTCGAGGACTTTATCACCAATCGCCGAGCCGATTCGGAACTCTTTGTCAAACGCCGGGATGCCTTGCAATCCAGCATCGAGCAACTGAACGAGTACAATAAAAAGAAGCTGGGCGGGCAAGGGAACTGATTTCGGCAATTTCGTGATGGCACGGGCTTGGCTGAAGATGGATAATCAGGGTGATTAAAGTACTCCTCACGCTCCGCGTGAGGTTGTTCGTTCAGCCTCACGCGGAGCGTGAGGAGTGCAATGTTCAACTGCGATTGACAGCCTCGCCCACATGGTTATACGTGTTCGCTGATCTTCGGGGGATCGTCGCGCCCGCGGCGCTGCGAGCCTTGTGCGTGGGGAGGAACGGCAATGACATCGGTCGGAAAAATACTCGTCTTCATGAACTTGCTGATGAGCGTGGCTACCAGCGGCATGATCGTGCTTGTTTTCACCACACGCACCAATTGGAAGAATGAGTACGAGAAGGTCAAGAATGTCGCCTTGGTTGCCGAGGCGAGCTACAAGACCGAGAAGATTGCCCACTCAAACGACATTATCAGCCGCAATGCGCAAATCTCCTCGCTTGGCAAACAGAATGACTCGCTGGTGACGGAACGCAACAAAATCCGCGATGAAATGACCGCTCAGGAAGTCTTGTACAAGAAGGAACGCTTGCGGGCGGATCAGGCCGTGGCCACGCTGACGACTCAGTCGCAGGAAATCATCGCGCTCAAATCAGAACGCGAGATCCTCAGCAAGGAAGCGAACGATCAGCGGGCGATCGTGCTCGAGCGCCAGCGGGAACTCAACGAACAACGCGTGCTCGCCACCAACAATAAAATCGAAGCCGATTCGCAGAAGCAACGCGCGGAACGCCTCCTGTCGCGGGTCGAGGAACTGGAAAAGAACAATACGCAATTGGCGAACAAGCTCAACTCGCTTGGCGGGAGCAGTGGAAGCGGTACCGGTAGCACGGCTTCCATTCTGAATCCGCCCCCGGTCGCCGCGCCGCGCGATGTTTTCGGCACCGTGCGTGCCGTCGCCACCAGCGGGTTGACCGTCATTAATATTGGCAGCGATTCCGGTATCTCCACGGGAAACAAGTTGTTCATCTACCGTGTTGACGAGCAGAATCCGAAGAATTCGCTCTACCTCGGCGAAATGGTGGTCAGCCGCACGGAGCCCAAGCAAGCGGTTGGCCAGTTCTATCCGAAGCCGTTCGCAAAGCCAGACGAACGCGTTCCCAAGATCGATGATGTCGTTTCGACGAGCTTGGGCAGTCGCTAACAACTCACAATCCGTTGCGACGGGAATGGGATCATGAATCGGGAAGGAATCCTGAAACTGAGTCTGCTCGGCGTACTTTTGGCGACGCCGCTACCGGCGCGAGCCCAGGAAAATGCGCCCAGTGCTGCCGACCTCAAGGCACAAAACGAATTATTGCGGCGAGAACGCGAACTTCTGGAAGTTCGTGTTCGCATACTAACGGATCAGGTCGAGCAACTTCGAACGGCACTTGCGAACTCCCAGAATCAGGCACGGAGCATTGAAGAGCAACATCGCAAGGTTCTTGGGGAGTTACCCCGCTTGCGGCCTATTCAGCAGGTCGACGGCAAGCTCAATGAAATAGCTTCCCGAACAGAATCTGAGCGGAAAACTCCAGAACGGCTCCCGGGAACGGTCACCGCAGTGGGCAATGAAGGCCGATTGTTGCAAACGTCCCTGGGAACTGATGCGGGCTTGAAAGTCGGGCAAGTCCTTGAGGTTTTTCGGACGGGATCGGGCAACCAGAAACCGCTCTACTTGGGGACGCTTACCCTTGTTCGAGTTGATGCTCAGGCGTCGCTCGGCCAGTTCAAGAGTGTCGTCGGCCAGAATGAACGCGCCCGAGTCGGCGACGAAGTGGCCAAAGATCTGACCGGTAAGTAACGGTTCGGGATATGAGGCGTCGATCAGGAGAGAATCGCGATGGCCGTGAATCAGGAACAGTCGATCCGCAAGGTGAACGACGCTTATACGGGAATTCTGGCGATCTCCTTTCTGGCGATGGTCGGCGGCACCGTGTTGCTCTATCTCGACTACCAGAACTACGAAGGTAAAGCACCGCCCAAGGCACCGGTGATCGACGTACCGGGCGTGCAACTCAAAACGAATCCCAAAACTGGTGGCCCACCGCCGAAAGTCATTGAACCGAAGCCTGAAGATCCGATGCCGCCCGATCCGAAGCCTGCGGATCCAAAAGCGATGATGCGAGTGGAACCGGTGAAGCTGTTGACACTGCCCACGCTTCAGAAACCGGATGTCGCGCAATCACTTCCGCCGATCGTGCCCGTCGAGTCCGTGGCTCGTCCTGGTGATCCGGTCATCCAGATTCCTGATGTGCCGATACCTACCGTGCAACCTGTCCGGGCCGGCAATGCCGTTGTTCCGTTGCCCGAAGTGCCGATTTCGGCCGACCCGCCGCCAATGAGGCCGGCACGGACGGGCAACACCGCTGGCCCGTCATCTGAACTGCCGGCATTTATCGTCGAGCCGATCAAGACGGGACCCGGGACTCCGACACCGCCGGTTTTCGAGCCGATGACGAATGACGATCCGCCGCCATTGAAACGCTTTGATCCGAACAAGTGAAAAACGAGACATCGAACGGCCCGCGAAATAACGCGGGCCGTTTTTTGTTGGTCGGCGATCTACTATAATTGGCGCAGGATTGAGGATTCACCGTTTCGAGGCGAGTTCCGTATGCCGCGTGTGGTTCTGGCGATGAGTGGCGGGGTCGATAGCTCCGTCTCCGCCGTGTTGTTGAAGGAGCAGGGTTACGACGTCGTCGGCCTGTTCATGCGGACCGGTGCGCACTCGGGCGAAGCCGATTCGCGTGCCGACCACAAAAAAGGCTGCTGCAGCGCCATCGATGCCGGCGACGCCCGCCGGATCGCCGACAAACTGGATATCCCTTTCTACGCTCTCGATTTCGAACGCGAGTTCGACAAGATCATCGACTATTTCGCGGACGAGTATCTGAAAGGGCGAACGCCGAACCCGTGCGTCGTCTGCAATAACTGGCTGAAGTTCGGGCAGCTTTGGGAGTTCGGCAAGAAACTCGGGGCTGATTTTATCGCCACCGGACATTACGCTCGCATTGTCGCTGGCGGAGATGGCCAGCCCGAACTACATCGGGCTGTCGATCCGGAGAAGGATCAGTCGTACGTTCTCTATGGCATCCGCCCGGAGATATTGCCGCATTTGCTGTTTCCCGTCGGCGGCTTCCGCAAGGAAGAAATCCGCGCCATCGCCCGGCGGGCGGAGCTTTCCGTGGCCGAGAAGCCGGATAGCGTGGAAATCTGCTTCGTCCCTGATGGCGATCACGCCAATCTCATCCGCAAGCGACGGCCCGAGCTAGTCACGGCGGGAACCGTTGTCGATTCGGATGGAAAAATTCTGGGCGAACACGACGGCTACGAACGCTTCACGATTGGCCAGCGTAAAGGATTAGGGATCGCCGCCGATCGCAAAAGGTACGTGCTTGAGATCATTCCGGAATCTCGGACCGTCGTCCTGGGCGATAAGGAAGACCTGCTTTCCACGGGGTTGGAGGCTTCCAAGGTGAACTGGCTGATGGCACCTCCGGAAGGGGAGACCTTTCATTGCACGGCCAAGATCCGGTATCGGCATCCGGGGACGCCCGCCCGTGTTCAAGCGTTTGCGAACGGCGAAGCCCAGGTCGAGTTTGACGTGCCGCAGAGTGCGGTCACACCGGGGCAGGCGGTGGTGTTTTACGATGGCGATCGGGTTCTCGGGGGAGGGTGGATTGAAGAGGCGCTGGGTTCGGCGTGATTTTGGCGAGCCGGCTCCCGTGCGGGGTTGGAGAAAAGAAGCTCTAAGACTCCGGTCCCTCACGGGAGCCGGCTCGCCAAGTGCAGAATCTCCGGCCCCTCACGGGAGCAGGCTCGCCAAATCGCGAATATTCTGTTCAATCTCTCCATCTCTCCCGGAAGTAGTCCTCGGAAGCGGAACAAAACCCTAAATTCGGGGTTTTGCTTGGTACGCCCGCGTAATAAATCCGCTTCAATTCCGAAATCTTACCCATTTTGAATTTGCCCCACGACAGATCGGCAACGTATAACGGTACTTTGTTCATCCCGCCAACATACACACCATCGATCGACATCACGAGATTCCAGACATGGCAAACGAAACGGCCCCTGAGTCCGATAACGAGATGCTGGAGAAGCTTCGCGACGCCCACAAAAGGCTTCGCAAGGAAGTCGGCAAGATTATCATTGGGCAGGACGCCGTTCTCGATCAACTGCTCATGGCAATCTTCTGCCGTTCGCACGCCCTGTTGATGGGTGTGCCGGGACTGGCGAAGACCTTGATGGTCAGCACGCTGGCCCAATCGCTCGACATGTCGTTCAAGCGGATCCAGTTCACGCCCGACTTGATGCCCTCCGATATTACCGGAACTGAAGTGATTCAGGACGATCCGGTCACCAAGCAGCGCATGTTCAAGTTCCTCCCCGGGCCGATCTTCGCGAACATCGTGCTGGCCGACGAAATCAATCGTACCCCTCCGAAAACCCAGGCAGCCTTGCTCGAGTCGATGCAAGAGCGCAAGGCCTCGATCGGCGGCATCGATCATCCGATGAAGAATCCCTTCTTTGTGCTCGCCACCCAGAACCCGATTGAACAAGAAGGTACTTACCCGCTTCCCGAAGCGCAACTCGACCGGTTCCTCTTTCTCATCAAGGTCGATTACCCGACCGACGCGGAAGAGGAATTGATCATGCGGATGGGAACATCGGAATCGAAGACGACCGTCTCGCCGGTGCTGCACGGCGACGACATTCTGCTCCTCCAATCGGTCGTTCGCCGCGTGCCGGTTTCGGATGTGGTCTTCCAGTTCGCCAAGCGGATCACGCGATTGTCGCGTCCGGGAACACCGGAAGCGGCCGATTTCGTCAAGAAATGGCTGACCTGGGGAGCCGGTCCCCGCGCCTCGATGAACCTGATCCTGGCCGCCAAGGCGCACGCCATTCTCCGCGGCAGTAACCATGTGTCGGGCGACGACGTCGTCGCGGTCGCTACGCCGATTCTCCGCCACCGCCTGATCCTGAACTTCGCCGCCCAGAGCGAAGGAATCACGGTCGAAGATGTCATCAAGCAATTGGTGAAATCGGCCGCCAAGCAATTTCAAGCAGCTTGATAATTCTCATTCCCACGCTCTGCGTGGGAATGCAGCGCTCGACGCTCTGCGTCACGGATTTTGAGGAACATCGAGTTTTTGGCAGCAAACCGTTCGTGACGCGGAGCGTCAAAAGCGGCATTCCCACGCGGAGCGTGGGAACGAGATAGGTGTGGAGCGACCATGCGATTCCTTCCGTGGTTTCTGATCGGAACACCCATCCTGATCGTCGCCACGTTCTTGATAATGCCGGTTGTGGATGGACAGCTTTATTCGAAATCAACTTCGATTCGGAAGGATGGTAGCGAGGAGACACTAAGCAGCGAGCACGAATGGTCGGTGACTTGAGACAGCGTGAAATCCTAATCGGTTTGACTCGTGAACAAGTCGTAGCCTTGCTTGGTGAACCCAACAGAGATGCTGAAACCTATATGGAGTATTTTGTCGTCTATGGTAGCACCCTGGGTTTTGGTTGGATGGAAAAGCTCGTGATCAGCTTCGATCGCGACAACGGTAAAGTGAAATTTGTTTCAATGGTCGATTGATCCGCTGACTTCTTGCAATTTGCAATTTGCAATTTGCAATTATCAATTTGCAATGGTTTTCCTATGGCCGTATATCTCCGTCCTCACATCCTTTCTCGTGCCGAGGCTCTCGGTCTCAAAGCTCGCATGATCGTCGAGGGCATGCGTGTCGGCGATCATAAGTCGCCGTTTCGTGGGTTTTCCGTCGAGTTCGTGCAGCATCGCGAATACACGCCTGGCGACGATATCCGACATATTGACTGGAAAAGTTACGCACGTTCCGAGCGCTACACGATCAAGCAATACGAGCAAGAAACCAACTTCACGGCAAATATTTTGCTCGACGGTTCGAAATCGATGCTTTACGGCGACGGTGAATCGAACAAGCTCGAATACGCCAAGTTATTGACTGCCACTCTCTCGTACATGATCATCCGCCAGCGTGATTGCGTTGGCATCAATGTCT
>JAIOQJ010000413.1 GCA_021413475.1 Planctomycetota bacterium
AGAAAAACGAAGCTGTTACCGATCTTGAGTACCGCGTGCATGATCTTCTTGCCGTCCAGGCTCGGCATGCGATGCACCTCCTCGGCACCGAACGCCTTCTTGTAGAATTCGATCGCCGCGGTGCAGGGGTCGCACACCAGATGGGGGATCAGGCCTTCGTGCCCAATAGGTATCGATTGAACGGATTTGCTCATGCCTAAGCTCCTTGTGAATAGACTGCGGAAAACGGATCGGTCAGGACTTTTCGTGGGCCTGATTGAGAGCACGGATGTCGAGTTTTTTCATCTTCTGCATCGCTTTCATGACGCGTTGCGATTTTATGGGGTCGGGATCGCTCAGCAATCTAAAAAGAACGGTCGGCACGATCTGCTATGACTGGCCAAACTTGTCCCTGAGCCAACCGCACTCGACGTGGGAACCTCCCGCGGAAAGTTTGTCCCAGGAGGCATCAACCTCGTCCTGCGTTTCGCAGTTCACTACAAACGAGATCGCCTCCGTGAACTTGAAGTGCGGCCCGCCATTGAGAGCAATGAACGACTGCCCTTCCAATTGAAACTCGACGGTCATCGCCGACCCGGCCGGCCCGGGGCCCGCATCGCCGTAGCGTAGCACCTTGATGATTCTCGAGTTCGGAAAGATCGACACATAAAAGCCCACCGCCTCTTCCGCCTGGAGGTCAAAACTTAGGAAGGGTATGATTTTCTGAATTGACATGACCTCTTCTTTTCTAACGTGGACATTGGCGGTTAGGGAGGCAATTCGCTTCCGCCCCAATGATCGAATGAGAAATACGAGAATCGACACTATTCCTGAAGAAATGAAAATTTCTCTCTGGCATCAGAATCACTGCGTAGTTCCTGACCACCGCAAGCCGCCGTCCGCCACTTCGTGGAATCTCATGTCGAGTCCATGTTAGTCCACATGACGGAAAACGTACTCGAAACGATCATACGCATTCATTTCTTGAATCTGCTCTTGCGGACCCGTGCGCCAATTGCCTAAACTCGCGGAAGGGAATACCTAAAAACTATTTGCGCAGGGACTCGTCATGCTTCGCACGCTGCTTCGTGGCCGAACTTCTTCCGAATCTCCAGAGATCGATGAATTTATCCGGGCCGGCTACCGGGCAATTCTCGGCCGTGAAGCTGACGCGTCGGGGTTCGCTGATTTCCAGCGGCACCTGCTCAAGGAGAAGATGACGCCGGGGGAATTCCTCGAAGCGCTCGCGTATTCCGAGGAAGGCCAGCAACGGCGGACGTCATGCGGCTCACCGCTGAACGCATTGCATGCCGCGCGGATGCAAATGGTCCGGCAACTTCCCGCGGCCAAAACGATTGTCGATCTCGGCGGTGCTTGCCAGGACGATCCGCGCGGGGCGTTGGTGGTGATGGGCTACCCCTATCCGTTTGAAACCAACACGATCATCGAGGCCCCGCGCGAAGAGCGGCACGACATTTACAAGAACGTCTGTGCCGACGCCATTCCCGATGTCGACACCGGCCGAGGCGTGGTCAAGTATCTGTTCCGCTCGATGGCCGATCTGTCGCCGATCGCGGATGGTAGCGTCGATCTGGTCTATTCCGGCGAGTCGATCGAGCACGTCACTCGCGAAGAAGCGGAGCGCGTGTTCAAGGAAGCGCACCGGATCCTGAAGCCGGGCGGCGAAATGTGCTTCGACACGCCGAACCGGGCCGTCACCAAGATCCAAGTGCCGAATTCGTACATCAATCCCGATCACAAGTGGGAGTACACGCACGCGGAACTCTCGGCCATGATCACCCGCAACGGCTTCGAAATCCGCGAGGCGAAAGGGATCGCACTGATGGCCGAGAGTGCCCGCACCGGCAAGTTCGAATTCGAAGAGTTGATCAAGAACGCCGGCATGTATGATGCAATTGAGAAGTGTTACCTACTCTACTACCGATGCCGGAAGGCTTGATCTTCGTATCCTTCAAGGCATGAATTCCTTCGTCACGCATCTCGAAGCCGCCATCGATGGCACGATTCTCCCGGCCGGGCAATTGCACGGCATGCACGGCGGGCGGCCGATCTGGGTCCGCTACGATCTGGCCGCCATTCGCGCGGCGGTGACGCCCGACGTTATCGCCACGCGGCCGCCAAATCTCTGGCGCTATCGGGAATTGTTGCCTCTCCCGTTGGAAGTGGAACCCGTCACGCTCGGCGAGGGAATGTCGCCTATTCTCGATTGCCCTCGGCTCGCGAAGTCGTTGCATCTCGAACGCCTACTCGTCAAGGATGAATCGCAACTCCCTACGGGCAGCTTCAAGTCGCGCGGCATGGCCGTAGCCGTGAGTATGGCCAAATATCTCGGCGTGAAGCGGCTGGCTCTTCCAACGGCGGGCAACGCTGGCGGATCCGCGGCAGCCTACGCGGCACGGGCCGATATCGAATGCTACGTCTTCATGCCCGAGGATACGCCGGCCGTCAACCAGATGGAGCCGTATCTGTTCGGTGCCAAGGCTTATCGGGTTAACGGCCTGATCAACGACTGCGGCAAGCTGGTCCGCGATGGCATGGAGAAAATGGGCTGGTTCGATCTTTCCACTCTCAAGGAGCCGTACCGCCTGGAGGGAAAAAAGACGATGGGCCTGGAGATCGCCGAGCAACTCGGCTGGCGGCTCCCCGATGTCATCCTCTATCCGACTGGCGGCGGCACTGGCCTAATCGGTATGTGGAAGGCGTTTCAGGAACTGAAGGAACTCGGCTGGTTGAAGTCGGACAAGATGCCGCGTTTGATCAGTTGCCAGGCCGAGGGATGTGCTCCCATCGTCAAAGCGTTCGAAGCCGGCTCGCGCTTCGCGGAATTGTTCCCCAATGCACGCACCATCGCCAGTGGCCTGCGCGTCCCAGCGGCAGTCGGCGATTTCATGATGATTGACGCCATCCGCGCCAGCAACGGCCTGGCGGTCGCGGGGCGTGAAGCGACGATCGGCGAGTGGATGCGCCGCACCTCGAGCGCGACTGGAATCAGTGTCTGTCCGGAAACCGCTGTCTGCTTCGACGTACTGGAGAAATTGATCACCGACGGAACCGTGAAGCGAAGCGACGAAGTGTTGGTCTTCAATACCGGGGCGGCCCAGAAGTACCTCGAAGCCCTGCCGCCGGATTTGCCGAGGGTTGAGAAAGAAAAAAGCTTCACGCAACGATAGTTTAGGCCAGCGCGAGGCGCGGGCGAATCCCGTCAAGAGACAGTTCGGCGGCATCAAGACCTGCCTTGCCTATTTCGTTTCCGATCCATTAAGATTTGTGAACCTTTCCGTCGGCAAACGATCAGGCTGGATGAATCGTCTAATTGGTGCCTGGTTTCCCGACGCACTGTGAATATTTGTATACCGACCCATCCTCTCCCGCGAGTGAGATCAGATCATGAGGCTGAAGCCGCTTTTAATCCCGACGACCCTGCTTGTCGCCCTTTTTGCGTTCATCGTCGTCTCCGCCGGCCCGCGCGATGCGCAATGGAAGAAAGTGGACGACGCCTGCCCAAGACCGCCATCGAGGAGTTGCAGCCGATCATCGATCAGGCGATGCGCGACAAGGCCTACCCGGAAGCGATCAAGGCGATCGGTAAGAAGATCGCTCTCGAAGGGACGATTCAGGGGAACAAGCCGGAAGAAAAGATCATCCGCATGCAAGCGGAGATCGCCAAGGCACCCGCGGAGATGGTGCCGGTGATGGATGCCTTGCTCGCTCATTGGTACTTCCAGTACTTCCAGCAGAATCGCTGGCGGATCATGCAGCGGACGGCCACGAGCGATTCGCCGGGCAAGGATTTGCAGACCTGGGACCTGTCGCGGATCCTCGCCGAGGTCGATAAGCAATTCGCCAAGGCCTTGGTGAACGAGAAGGAACTGAAGGCAACGCCAATTGCCACGTACGATGCCCTGTTGATCAAGGGCTCCCTGCCGGACACTTACCGTCCGACCCTTTACGACTTCATCGCCAACGATGCCATCAGTTTCTACATGGCCCCGGAGCAAGCGGGGGCCAAGGCCGAGGACGCGTTTGAACTCCTGGCCACACAGCCGATCTTCGCCCCGGCGGATGAATTCCGCAAATGGGAGATCACCACCACCGATACCGATTCACGACTCATCAAGGCGATCAAGCTCTATCAACAACTTCTGCAATACCACGAGAAGGATGCCGATCCGACGGCCTATCTCGACGTCGATCTGCACCGCCTAAATCTCGGCTACAATCGAGCCTTCGGCGAAGAGAAGAAAGCCACCTACAAGGCGGTTCTGAAGCAATTCGCGGACAAAAACGCGAAGCACGAACTTTCCTCGCAAGCCCTCTATTACCTCGCCGGCGTCGTGCACTCGGAAGGGGACTTGGTTGAAGCCCGCAAGATCGCCCAGCAGGGCGAGAAGGCGTTTCCCAAATCAGTCGGCGGCGCGCTCTGCTTCAACTTGATCGAGGCGATCGAGGCCAAAGGACTGACCATGCAGACCGAGCGGGTTTGGAATCAACCGATGACCGGAATTCAGGTCCGCTATCGAAATATCACGGAGGCCCACTTCCGCCTCGTGAAGATCGATTGGGTCGATCGCCTCAAGAAGAGCGTCAACTATCGGCCCGAATATCTGCAACAGGCCGACTACAAGAATATCATCGCGCTCAAACCCGTCCACGAATGGTCGGCGACACTACCCGCCACCGAGGACTTCAAGGAACGCCGGGAGGAAGTTGCCGCCCCAAAAGACGTGAAGCCCGGCTACTACTGGTTGATCGCCAGCAACGACAAGACCTTCAGCGACAAGAACAACATCATCTTCTACACCGATCTCTGGGTCAGCGATTTGGCCCTGGTCATGCGCACCCAGCACGGCGATGGCCTGATCGGCGGCTTCGTCCTCAACGCGATTTCCGGTGAGCCGATCGAAGGGGCCGACGTGCAAGTCTGGATTCGCGAACGGAACAACCATTTCCGTGCCGGCGAAAAGGTGAAGACCGACAAGAACGGCCAGTTCTCGCTCGCGAGCGGTGGCGATCAAGGCTTCATCGTCCAGGCGGACCATGCCGGCCGGACGCTGGTCAATCATCACGATTACTACATCGGCAAATACGATCTGACGCTCAGGCCCTACAACCATGCCGTCTTCTTCACCGACCGTTCGCTCTATCGACCGGGACAGACCATCTCCTACAAGGGGATCTGCATGAAGGTAGATCAGGACAAAGACGATTACGTGACGATTCCAAACAAATCGGTCACGGTGGTCTTCCAGGATCCAAACGGAAAAGAGATCGCGCGGCAGAATCAGAAATCGAACGACTTCGGGGCGTTCTCCGGTAGCTTCACCGCACCGCGCGATCGTCTCATGGGCCGGATGACCATCCATACCAACAACGACCCGCACGGCTCGACGTCGTTCAACGTCGAGGAATACAAGCGTCCGAAGTTCCAGGTCGAACTCGACGCCCCCAAGACGGCCGCGAAACTGAATGCCCCGGTGCAACTCTCCGGCAAGGCGATGGGCTACACCGGCGCGGCCATCGGCGGCGCGAAAGTGCGCTATCGGGTCGTGCGCGAAACCCGCTATCCCGAATGGTGGGCCTGCCGCTACTGGTGGCGGTCGTACCCCTCGACGCCGGCCCAAGAGATCGCCAACGGTTTCGCCCAGACTGAAGCCGACGGTACGTTCCCGATCCAGTTTTTCGCCAAGCCCGACCCGGCTGTGCCCGAGAAGGACGAGCCGATCTTCCGTTACACCGTCTCCGCCGACGTGACGGATACAACGGGCGAAACGCGTTCCTCGAGTCGCAAGATCCAGGTCGCCTACACCGCCTTGGCCGCGAAGCTGACCGCCGACAATTGGCAGACCGACGCCAAAGATGTCGAAGTAAATGTCTCGACTGAGACGATCGACGGCGAACCGCAGACGGCCAAAGTTCACCTCAAGGTCTTCGCCCTCAAACAACCCGAAAAAGTCGCTCGCGCCCGGCTTTTCAGCTACCTTGATCACGATTTTCACTCGTTCGGCCGCGGCGACAAAGAACCGAAAGCCGATCCCAGCAATCCCGACTCTTGGCCGCTCGGCGACGAAGTCGGTACACGCGAAGTCACCACCGACGCCAAGGGTAAAGGCGTCGCCGGCTTCAAGCTCCCTGCCGGGATCTACCGCGTGAAGCTCGACACGGAAGACCGCTTCGGCAAGAAAATCTCGAGCCTACTGCCGATCAAGGTGCTCAAACCCGATGCCAAGAACTTCGGCGTGAAGCTGCCGAACGTGGTGGCCAGCCAACGGTTGACGATGGAACCGGGCCAGGAATTCCAGGGTTTGTGGGGCAGCGGTTACGACAAGGCTCGGGCCTTCATAGAAATCGAATATCGCCGCAAGATCGTTCAGAGCTTCTGGACTGACCCTTCCGCAACCCAGCAGATGATCAAGCAGTTGGTCACGGAAGGCATGCGCGGCGGCTTCACCTTCCGCGTCATCATGATTCGCGAGAACCGTGCCTATATCACGTCGCAACGCATCGACGTTCCGTGGGCGAACAAGAATCTGACGGTGAAGTGGGAGCACTTCGTCTCGAAGCTCGAACCAGCCCGCAAGGAGACGTTCACGGCCGTCATCACCGGCCCCGACGCCAAGCGTGCCGTGTCCGAGATGGTCGCGACGCTCTACGACGAATCGCTCGACCAGTACTTGCCTCACAATTGGATGAAGGGCTTCGGCGTCTTCCGCCAGGATTACTCGAACATGAGCGTGCAGTTCGAGAACGTGATGAAGCAATTGCAGCATGTTCAAGGCCATTGGCCGGACAAGCACCGGCCAACCGTCGCCACTTATCGGCACTACCCGACCGATCTCACCCAGAATCTTTGGGGCTACCAGTACTACGGCCGTGGCAATCGGTGGGGCGGCACGGGCGGCCCAGGTGGTGCCCGGCTGTCTAGCGGCATTGAAATGGAATATCGCGCCATGAATTCGGATGGAGCGCCAGCCAACGGCTACATGCTGGATGAACAAATGCCATCGGGCAATGCGGAAACCAAACGTGACGCTCAGCACAAAGATGGCGGCGCGCCCGAAGCTCCACCGCCCGCCGGACTCGATCTCGGCCAAGTGGCCGCCCGCAAGAATTTGAACGAGACGGCCTTCTTCTTCCCTCACGTGGTTTCCGATCAGGAAGGGGTCGTGAAGCTTGTCTTCACCATGCCGGAAGCCCTGACCAAATGGAAGTTTCTCGGTTTCGCCCACGACAAGGACCTCCGGGCCGGCCTGTTGCAGGACAGCGTCACCACCGCCAAGGATCTGATGATCCAGCCGAATTCACCGCGTTTCGTCCGCGAGGGCGATCTGCTTGAGTTCACGGTGAAGGTTTCCAATCAATCGGAACTGGCCCAGCGCGGCAACGTACGCTTGACGTTCGCCGACGCCCGCACCGCCAAGTCTGTCGATTCGGCCCTGCGGATTACCAGCACTGATCAGGCCTTCGACGTTCCGCCCAAGGAATCGCGCACCTATTCCTGGAAGATGCAGGTTCCGGATGGTATTGGTGCCATGACCTACAAGGCCGTCGGCACGACCGACAAACTCTCCGATGGCGAGGAAGGCTACCTGCCGACCCTGTCGCGGCGGGTGCTGGTCACCGAATCGCTGCCGTTGCCGATTCGCGGCAAGCAGACCAAGACCTTCGATTTCGCCAAGCTCCTCGACTCGGGCAAATCGCAGACGCTTCAGCATCAGAGCGTCACGGTCCAGATGGTATCGCAACCGGCCTGGTACGCGGTGATGGCGTTGCCCTATCTGATGGAGTACCCGTACGAATGTGCCGAGCAGCAATTCAACCGGCTCTACGCCAACGCGGTGGCCCGGCACGTTGCGGAGTCCGATCCGAAGATCCGCCGGATTTTCGATCTCTGGAAGGGAACACCCGCTCTCGATAGCCCGCTCGAGAAAAATCAGGATCTCAAGTCGGTGACGCTCGAAGAGACGCCCTGGCTGCGGCAAGCGGTCAAGGAGAGCGAAGCTCGCCGCAATGTCGGCATCCTCTTCGACGAGAACCGCCTGAACGACGAGACAGTTCGCTTGCTCCGCAAGCTCGCAGAGATGCAGAATCCGGACGGCCTGTGGCCGTGGTTTCCCGGCGGACGCAGCAACGAGTTTATCTCCCTCTACATCACCACCGGGTTCGGCCGCATGCGACACCTCGGCGTGAAGATGGAGATGGCCACAGCGATCAAGTCGCTAAATGGCCTCGATGCCTGGATTGACCATACCTACAAGGAAATCCTCCGGCACGGCCACGCGGACAAGAACCATCTCTCGCCCACGATCGCCCTCTATCTCTATGGACGCAGCTTCTTCCTCAAGGACAAGCCGATCGACGACGCTCACAAGGCGGCGGTCGATTACTTCCTCGGCCAGGCCAAGAAGTACTGGCTCGAACTCGCCAACCGGCAATCGCAGGCTCATATCGCCCTCGCCTTGAACCGTTGGGGCGATAAGGAGACGCCGAAGGGCATTCTCAAATCGATCAAGGAACGCTCGGTTTCCACCGAGGAAATGGGCATGTTCTGGCGTGATACCGAGCGGTCGCATTGGTGGTTCCGCGCTCCGATCGAGACGCAGGCGATGATGATCGAGGCCTTCGCCGAAGTGGCCGAGGACGCGTCCGCTGTCGAGGAATGCAAAGTCTGGCTGCTTAAACAGAAACAGACGCAGGACTGGAAGACGACGAAAGCCACCGCCGACGCCGTCTACGCTCTGCTGCTACGCGGCGAGAATCTGTTGAAGTCAGACGCCCTCGTCGAGGTCACGGTCGGCGACGTCAAGATCCAACCGGAGAAGGTAGAAGCCGGCACCGGCTTCTACGAGCAGCGTTTCATCAAAGCGGAAGTGAGGCCCGCCTTCGGAGCGATCACGGTCCAGAAGTCCGACGACGGCGTCGCCTGGGGTTCCGTCCACTGGCAGTACTTGGAGGACGTCGGCCAGATCACGCCGAGCGACATCACACCGCTCAAGCTCACGAAGACGCTCTGGTTGCGGAAGTACACGAAGAAGGGCCCGGTTCTGGAACCGGTGAAGGGTCCGATCCAAGTCGGAGACGAAGTCGTCGTCCGCGTCGAACTCCGCACCGACCGCGACATGGAATACGTGCATCTCAAGGATGCCCGCGGCTCCGGCACCGAACCGGTGAACGTGCTATCGCGTTATCGCTACCAGGATGGTCTCGGCTACTACGAGACCACCCGCGACACCGCCAGCCACTTCTTCATTGACTACTTGCCCAAGGGAGTCTACGTGTTCGAGTACGCGGTCCGCGCGGTCCACAAGGGCCAATACCCGACTGGTATGGCGGAAATCCAGTGCATGTACGCACCGGAGTTTAATAGTCACTCGGAGAGTATTCCGTTGTTGGTGCGGTAGAGTAGAAGGGCCATTGGTCTCGCTCGACAAAACACAGAACCGGGGACGGCAACGGTCCCGGTTCTGTGTTTTGTTTACCATACTCGCGACAGGGAGAAATCGTCGCGATTGCCAGCTGGATGTGTTCGCCAAGTCATTTCACGGCTTCACCGCCCGAAACACTTTCTCCGCTGCTTCGGCCTCATCGAGGCCGATCAGGCCATCGTGATCCAGATCGAGCTTGTCGAAATCCTCGGTTCGGCCGGGGAACTCGGCACGGGAGACGTCGCCATCGCTGTTGCGATCCATTTTGCGGAACCAGAGCGGGCCCTTGGTGGGCGGTTGCACCATCGGGTTGTAGTTGGTGCCGACCAGGCCTTGATTCATTTGGCGCGACATCGTGAAGCGAAGCCACGCTTGCGGCTTGAGGGCTGACTTGGAAATGAATTGGCCGCCCGGTTCCAGGGTCTTGAGCCGCTCCCAGGCGGTGCGCATCTCGCGGACGCTCAGCCGGCCGTCGCCGTTGGCGTCGAGCAGAGCGAACAAGCTCGGCGTTTGCGTGAAGTGGGAAATGGCAAGCGCCACGCCCGTGAACGATTGCTGAAGTTCGACGTAGTCGACGTACTCCTTTTTTGCCATCCGGCCGTCGCCGTTGCGATCGACGATATCGAAAATCACGCGCATGTACTGGAACTGCGTCCCCGCTAGATCCTGCTCCGTCAAATACCCCTGCTTCTTCACGTCGATCTGATCGAAGAAAAGATCATAGCCACGATTGATTGGCACGAAATTGGTGGACGAATTCGGCGAAAATAGTTCCATCTGCTGGGAACCGAGTTGCAAGGTCGCCTTCCCGTCGGGGGTAATCGTGACATGTTTGGCGAACGGCGATGGCTTGCCGTCCGCGCCGGGAAGGAGCTTGATGACACTCTCGCCTTGCACGGCACCAACGATAATTTCGACGGCCAAATCGGGCGGCAGATCGCGCCAGGCCATCAACTCACTGATGGAAAGCTCGCCGTCGCCGTTCTTGTCGAGCTTCACGAACGCCGCTTCGTCGAGGCCGCTTTCGACCTTGTTCAGGCGCAGGTTCTTGTCCTCGTCGTAGCGAATCAGCATCTGTTCCATGACCGCATCGGGGATCGCGTTGAGGCGATAGATCTGCAAGGCTGCTCCCGCGCGGTTCGCGGTGCTGTTCGGAGAGTAAAGTGGAATCGCGGGATTGATGCCGCGTGTTAAGAGATTCGGGACCAGTTCCAAAGCGGTCAGGCATTCATCTTCGTTC
>JAIOQJ010000414.1 GCA_021413475.1 Planctomycetota bacterium
AGGTGCTTACGCTACCTGGCTCGCCGGTAGCTATTTGAAATCAATTCATTGGCGTCTTCAACACCGCCTCGCCCTTTTTGACAAACGGCGCGATCTGGTCGAGATTCTCGATCTTCTCGCCCCCTTTATAGGTCGCGAGGCCCTGGAAGATCTGGTCGTTCGTTGTCTCACTCAGGAAGCGAATCGATCCATCGGCCATCAGGGTGTACGTCCCCTTGCGGCCATCTTTCAGGGGGGAAACAAACGGCTTGATGCTTCCTTCGAGCCTGACACCTTGTACCGTCGCACCGCCGCCCCGAATCCACGGCCTGGGCATATTGGGCGGCACTTGCATCAGGTAAATCGTGTTCGAAAGGCCGTCAGCCGCCGAGACGTCGGCCAGTTTTGCCTGACGGTTGTAACCAAAAAGACCTAGCTTTTTGGCGTATTCCGGTGTGTCGGGAAACTGTCCCGAATCCATGCCGATACCCGTTAAGCCGATGAAATGGGTCGCCCCGAGATCCATTCCTTTGAGGCTTGGGACAAACGCCCGCCAGGTCGGTTCAGGGAATTCATTCGACAGAAACTCGGGGACCCAGGCAGATCCGGCAAGCAAATTCGCGTCGCTGTTCCAGGCCTCATCGCGCCGCACCCGCCGAGATAATCCCTCGTAACCCATGAACGGCAACAGCTCGACCATCCAACTGACTCGCTGTTCCGGAGGATAGGGCAGATCAAAACGCGATTGGTCGGAGGTTCGTGGATACGCCGCGAGCGGCATGACTCCGATTTTTTCAATTCCCTTCAGGGTCGTGGCCAGCGTATACCAGTGTGCTCGGCCGGTCATCATCAAGGCCTCGCCCTTGAGCAGATCGATACTGGAGCGAAGCGACGGCGAGATATGTTCGCGATACGACGGCCCCCAGTTGACGTCGAGCGTGAGCATCAAGAATTTATCGATCGCGACAATGGTAACCGCCGAGGTGAGCGGGCCCTTGGGTTCGAACTTTTTGGGATCTTCCTTGAGTCCGACCTGAAAGTTGATGAACTGGAATCCGTCTTCACGGTCGTCGCTGCGCCCCAGTTCTCGCGGGGACGGGAGCCGTTCTTCGACATTCCGTTGCCCAACGGGAGGCGGCGGCATCGGTGGGATGTTCGGATCGAGCGACCCAATCCCAACAGGGACTCGGAACATCAAAGTCAATTTGCGCGCAATCTGAGCCGCGACCGGCTGCAAACCCTGCGCGAGGGCAACCGCTTCATTGGCCGTGGGAAACTCGATGGCTGCCGCGATATTGAGCTTCTCGGCCTCCACTTTGCGTACCACAAGGCCGACCGTCGGCGACGCGGGCAACAATATCCGGTCCAATCCGAAGCCGACTCCTTGATTGCGCAGGAAACCGCCCATGGTCTTGTTGCCATCCGCCATTTTGATGGCGAAGGACGCGATCGACGATTTGTCCTGTTCCAATTGATACATCATGATCTTCAAGGCCGGATCGACGGTGAGAAAAGAAGGGTTGGACGTGAACGAAGGCCTCTCTTTCTTCTTTTCCTCGGGCGTCTCCTCTTTTTTCGCCTTGGGGGTCGGAGCGTCGGGGGGAACATATGTCGTTTGCGGCCGGCGCTGAAGATTCGCCACGAGGAGTTTGTCGAGCGCGGGCTGATCGGCCAACACGAGCGTTCGTGGATCGGTGAAGCAAAGCGCCAAGGCGCGATTACCCGTCGATTTCGGCCAGTTGATTTCGAGTGAAGTCATCCGCGAGGCCAGATAGTCCGCCATCATCGTCATTAACTCGTTCGACTTGATCGAGTAGAGTTCACGTTTGTTGATAGTTTTCGGAGTCGGGTCAATCTCCATCGCGTCTTTGAGATCGTTGATTCCAAAGTCCTTTTTCAGGCGAAAAACGCCGAAGAATGTCCCATCCGCGGCTCCGGAACAGACGAACCGTTCGACATCTTCGCCGCCAAAGCCCATCCAGCGCCGAAAGGCACGAGCGGAGTCGCCTGACTCCTCGAAAAAGACCGCCCCAACGGGTGTGTCGAGCAATTCCCGGCCGTTGATCTTGAATACCCAAATCGAGTTTTCGGGTAGCAAATTGGTAATGTCGTCCTTAACAATGTCGATCGGGGTATCCTTGGGCGGATCCTTCTTTGACGTGTTCGTTTTCGGATCGATCTTCGGATCGACCTTCGGAGGTGCATTTTTTGCCTGTGCCGGGGGAGGATTGCCGCCTTTTGGAACGTCATCGCCGTCAAATAGGCCGGCGAAATAGGCACCGCCGAGAACGAGGATGGCAAGGACGCCAATTCCGCCGCCGATGTAGAGTGTCTTGTTCGAGTCGCTTTTCTTGTTTTTATTCTTTTTCTTCCCGGTGGCCGCGTCTTGTTCGTCGTCGTCCCGTTTGGGAAGGGGCTTGTTTTTTGATTTAGCCGGTGCCTCTTTGCCGGATTTCGCCTTGGGCTTGTCCGCATCAGCGGGGCTATCATCAGTCGGTTCCGGTGGGGCCTCGACGGCAAAGCGGAATTTGCACTTGGGGCAGTCGATTTTCTTGCCGATCAGTTTCGGGTCCCGGATCGTGACCATCGCTTCGCAACTCGGGCATTTGACTTTGAACGCGCTAACGGGTGCCATTCGAATCGCTCCACAGCCCAGGAAATGATCGGGACGTGATCTCGGCCTATCTCTCCACCCATCTTAGCGAATCGGCCAAGTTCAGGGCAAAGGGAATCGGAAGGGATACCACGTTCGGAAACGGCCGGGAGGTGCGAAAAATGGATTGCAAAACGCCCGGAATCCGTTGCAAACCGCGAGAAATGGATTGCAGAGCGCCCGGAATCCGTTGCAAAAACGAGTAATGCGTTGCAGCCGGGTGTGCCAAATTGCAGCAATGAAACCGGAAATAGTCAGACGGCCAATTATTGGGATCGATTCTAAACCTTGTCAAATCGGTTTCAATCACACGGGAATCGCGTACACCGCCCGCCAATCGCGATTGACAAACCCCCGCCCGAAGAGCGATAACTTACCCTCCGCCCGTCGCTTCGGCTTCCCGTTCAAGGATGAACCTGGATGTCTACGTCGTTCTCCGCGCTTCTCAGCCGCATTCAATCACGCCAGGCCGTGGTCGGCATCATAGGTCTCGGGTATGTCGGTCTGCCGCTCGCTCGAGCTTTTTCCCAGAATGGCTTCCGGGTCCTCGGTTTCGACGTGGATCCGGCCAAGGTCCGCAAGCTGACCGATGGACAGAGTTACATCCAGCAGATCCCCGCCCGCGACATCCAGCGGATGCGGGACAGCGGTTTCGAGGCCACCGATCGCTTCGATCGGCTGAATGAACCCGATGCCATCCTAATCTGCGTGCCGACGCCGCTCACCGAGGCCCGCGAGCCTGATCTGAGTTTCGTCGTCAATTCCGCCCAGGCCGTTTCGGCCCAGTTACGGGCGGGGCAACTGGTCGTGCTCGAGAGCACCACCTACCCGACCACGACGCGGAAAGTAATCCTGCCGATCCTGGAAGCGAGCAGCCTCGATGCGGGGAAGGACTTTTTCCTCGCCTTTAGCCCGGAACGCGAAGATCCAGGTAACGCCACGCACTCCGTTTCGACTATCCCAAAGGTAGTCGGCGGCTTGGACGCTCAGAGCACCGAACTGGCCGCGAACCTTTACGGGTCCGTAGTCACCTCCGTGGTTCGCGTTTCGACACCCGAAGTGGCGGAGGCGACGAAGATTCTCGAAAACACTTATCGGGCCATCAACATCGCCCTCGTCAACGAGTTAAAAGTCCTTTACGACCGCATGGGGATCGACGTCTGGGAAGTGATCGACGCCGCTAAAACCAAGCCGTTCGGCTTCCAGGCCTTTTATCCTGGCCCAGGCCTGGGCGGACATTGCATCCCGATCGATCCGTTTTATCTTACCTGGGTGGCCCGCCAGCATGGCCTTTCAACGCGATTCATCGAACTGGCGGGTGAGGTGAATACCTCGATGCCCGCTTACGTGGTCAGCAAAGTGGCCGATGCCCTGAACGATCGAGCCAAGCCGGTGAAGGGGAGCAAGGTCGCGATCCTCGGCATGGCCTACAAGAAAGATGTCGATGATCCGCGTGAATCCCCTGGGTTCGAGCTGATGGAATTACTTATGAACAAAGGGGCGAACGTTAGCTATAACGACCCGCATATTCCAGTGTTGCCGCGAATGCGGCACTATCCCGGCCTGAAGATGAGCAGCGAGGCGTTGACCCCGGAATTTCTCGCTTCACGGGATTGTGTCTTGATTGCGACCGATCACACGTCGTACGATTGGTCCATGATCGTCCGCCACGCCCGCTTGATCGTCGACACCCGGAACGCCACCAAGAATGTGACTGAAGGCCGCGAGCGGATTGTTCGCGCCTGAGGTCGGAGAAACACCATGTATCACGCCTTCGCACTCATGACTCCGGAATGCACTCTCACGATTCCCGACGTCGCGAGTAAACTGAAAGCCCGCTTCCCGACTCTCGATGTCGCGGTGGACGGGAACGAAATCATTCTCTCGACACCGACGTGGGATTACCATCTCGAACTACAAAGTTCACCGGACGTGCTCAACGAATCGGAAGGTTTCGCCGGCCGCATCGCGGGGCTCGACGAGGATACGCCCATGCGAAAATGCAATCGCCGTCTCGAGGTCTGGAGCGACACTCCGGACATCACGATGGAACATTTCGACGACCACTTTCAGATTCTCGACGTGCTTCGCGGCTTCAAGGGCGTGATTCTGGTTGATCCGAAGGAGCCGGCGATTTTGTGAGCCGCTTGCGGCGGTGCGCCAATTGCTCCGCCGCAAGCGGCTCGATCACTCTCCCGGCTTCATCCGGTAAAACATCACGCACAAGAAAAACGCGATGAAAGAGGCGAAGAAGCACCAGACGGAGATGAAGGCATACGCAAAGAATAACTTGCTTATCGCCGCGAGCGTTACCATCAGAACAAAGAACGGCACGGATTTTTTTCCAGAAGCGATCACCAGTGGGGCTGCCACGAGCATCACATAAGTGATTTGGACCCATTCGCGTGAGAAGTACTGGAAGAGCGGCAATTCGTTGTACACGTACTGAATCGAATGGTGGACGATTTGCACCGTCAGCCATCGTTGCGGGTCGAGCAAAATCGGCGAGTAAACCACGGCACCCCACACGAGGCTCAAGATGACAATGAGTCCCATGATGCGTTTTCGCACTCGCTCATTCTCGGCAAGCATCGTGCTGAATGGAATCCAGAACGGCCAAAAGGGGATGGCGAAAAAGAGATAAAAGAGCGAAGCCTTGGTCGTGAAATTCTTGTCGCCGCCGTTCAGACCCATCCAAACAAACCCTTCCGTGATCTGTTGCACACCGAAAAAAATGGGGATCGCCGCCAGTGCTAGAAATGATCGGTTTTTCCGCAAAGCCTGCTTGATGCAATAAGCTCCCGCGGGGAGCAGAGCCCCGCCCACGGTGAAACTCGCTGCCGCGGAAAAACACATACCGACTCCCAATTGGTCATTTCAGCGTCATCAAATATGCAATCACATCCCGTATCTCGCGCGTAGTGAGTGTACGATCGATCGACGGCATTGGCGAGGTGGACGCCGAGCGTTCCTCGATGTCCGCTTTCTTGATAATCAGCTTACGGCCGTCGGCCACCTGAATCGTGATGCTTGCCGAATCCTCGGCTTGCAGCAAGCCGGCCACCG
The DNA here is from genome assembly GCA_021413475.1 of Planctomycetota bacterium. Classification (GTDB taxonomy): domain Bacteria; phylum Planctomycetota; class Planctomycetia; order Gemmatales; family Gemmataceae; genus JAIOQJ01. Next base: position 5,699 of record JAIOQJ010000414.1, read on the forward strand.
TCTTGCCGTCGAGTTGTGTGATCGTGACGCTGGCGAAACCCGGTGCGAGCTTGGCGTTCGGCAGGATCATCGATTCGAGAAAATGCTCGCGAGTTTTTTCGGGGTAACGCGTGACAACTTTCGACAGATCGGGCCCCGCCTTGCCGCCCGTTTCGCTTACCTTGTGGCACCTTATGCACTGAGCGGCCGAGTGCCCCACGAAAACATCCCGCCCGCGCTCGGCATTGCCGCCGACGAGGGCGATCTGATATTTCCCGAGCGGGCCCTTCGGCAGCGTCGCCTCGAATTTCTGAACCAGGGCGTCTCGCTTCGGCGATTTCTGTTGCTTCAAAACTTCGATCAGGTCGAGTTGAAGTTCCGCCGGGACCTTGTTGTCCGCGAGTTTGGCGGCCCATTGGTCCATCAGGTCATTCGCTTCATTTGTCTTGATCCGGGCAAGCGTCGTGAAGGCTCGTTGCTTTTCGATCGTCCGCGGCTCGGCGGCTTCGAATAATTCCCGCAGAGAAGCCAGGGCCGGTTGCGGTCCGATGTTGACGAGTAAATCGCGTCCGTCGGCACGCAATTGTTCCGAGTCGTCCTTGGCCGCGAGTTCGATCATCTCTTTCAAGCCCTTGTAACGGCGGGCTTCGAGCAGACGCAGCGACGCGATGCGAAGGCCGGGCGGCTGTTTCGCGTCGGTCAGCAATTTCACGAAGGCTGCATCATCGACGTTGGCCTTGGAGCGTTGGACCAGATCGATCACCGCGATTTGCAACGAGCCGCTGGTGCTGGCGAGCAACTTGGGAAGCGAGGCTTCGACCAGTTCGCGAACCGGTTGGAAATCGCGTTTCGCCAACGGCCGCCAGAAACCGGTGACGCGATCCCGTTGCGGCGGTTCGGCCCAATCGCGCAGGCAGGAGAGGGCTTCGGCCCGCATCGACATCGATACTTGGGAATTCAACGCGACTTTCAGCAACGCCTCCGCATTCTCTTTTTTGCCGAGCCGGAAGTTCGCGTTGAGCGCTCGCCGGACCACGGGCTCCGCTTCCGGTTCGGGCTTTTTCGTCCAGTGCCCGAGGACGCTAGCCAGGTTGGTCATCTGCTCTTCCATCGGCTGATCGTTGATCGCCCGGGTCGATGGCCTCGGCATATTGAAGCCTGCCGACGGCGATGGCCGCGAAAAAGCGGACGCGCGGGGAAGTGTCCTTCAAGAGTTCGACGAGCTTCTTTTCGGCTCCCCGATAGCGGCATTCGCCGATGACACGGGCCGCCTGAGAGCGAACTTCGGCATCACTGTCTTCTAGCAAAGCGACCAGTGGCCTCAAGACCTCGGGAGACTTACGGCCGATCTGCCATAGGCCCCAGATGGCGTGCAGGCGAGCGAGTTGATGCTTCGAAGTGGCCACGACCTTCTGAAACTCCGCCGCGTGTTTCACGCCTTGCTCGGCCAACGTGAACTGAGCCCGCTGGCGGACGCGCAAGTCGGGATGTTCGAGCAGCTTGAGCAACTCGGCCGGCTTGCGCTGGGCGAAGCCTTCCGTGAAAAGCGTCTTGGTCTCGACGACGACTGGGCTCTTGATTTTCTCCGGATCGAAGACGGTGAAGATCCGCCCGCCGAGACTGCCGCCGTTCCAGAGGAGGTTGACGAAGTCGGAGATGTACATCTTGCCGTCGTAGCCGAAATCGACATCGGTAGCCATGATCGGCTTGAGGAAGTCGTGGTAATCGACGATCTCGAAACCGGCTCCCTTGGGAATGACGCCGAACGACTCGACGCCGCCGTTGCCGGTGTAGTTACACATGAAGAACTTGTCGCGGTAGCGATCGGGCAGGCTTGTGCCGCTGGTGAAACAGAAGCCGGACGGCCCCGCGCCCAATTTTCCGACCGACGGTACGATCCAGGCCGGCTGCCCTTTGTGCGCCATGTGCCACATCCGCTCGGCGTGCCAGGGACCGGTCAAATACGGTTCGGGGATGGTCTGGAAGGCCATGTTCCAGCCGCTGTGGCCGTCTTCAACCACGTAGACCAGGCGGGCGTCGTCGCCCTTGTCGCAATTGTTGTCGTCGGCGAAGAGATTGCCGTACTGGTCGAACGCCAGTTCCTGCGGATTGCGCAGGCCGCGATGGATGACTTCGAGTTCGCTGCCGTCGGGATTGCAGCGAAACACTGCTCCGTTCCGCGGCCCCGAGAGCGTCGGGCCTTCCTTGGTCTGGACGTGATAGCCGCGATCTCCGACCGAGAAATAGAGCCGGCCGTCCGGCCCCCAGGTCAGGCCGTGCAGGTCGTGGCCGAGGAAGCCGCAATTGACGCCGAAGCCGCGGAGAAGCGATTCCTTCTTATCTGCCTTGCCGGTCCCCTTGGTGTCCTGCAGCAACCAGAGACTCGGGATGTTGGTACACCAGACTTTGCCATCGCGGGCGATCAGGCCTGCGGCCAGGCCGTCGAGTGGTTCGTTGAAGGTGGCGAAGACCGACGACTTGTCGGCCCGGCCGCTGCCGGTGGTGTCTTCGAGCAAGCGGACCTGATCGGCATGCTTGGTGAACCACTCCATGCCGCCGTCGAACTTGTGAGCCCATTTTTTGTAAACGGCCAGACGATCGTCCAGCGTCTTGATTTGCAGATCGTCTTCCAGCAGGAATGGCCGGGTGCGGTTTTCTTCCGTCCCGAGATTGAAGCGATATTCCTCGGCGACGTAAACGCGCCCCTTTTCATCGATGCAGATCGCGACGGGACTGGCAAGTTTCGGCTCGGCCGCGAAGAGATCGATCTTCAACCCCTGCGGCACGCGAAACGCTGCCATCGCCTTTTTGGCTTTGTCGGTGCCGTCGGGCAACTCCGGCGGGGCGGAGGCCGCCAGAGAGACCAAAAGCAAACAGAAAAGGGGACCAACCGAGTTACGAAACCACTTCACGATGTCCCCTTTTCCGATGTCAATGCACCAGCAAGAAGTCTTTGCTATTTAAAAGCGCCCACATCAATTCCTGGGCGGCCTCGGCGGGCTTGTTACCCGAGTTTTTAAGGAAATCGACGCCCAGTTCCAATTCCTTGGGCTTGGGATTCCGTGCCAACGACCAGAGGTAGAGTTCCGTTACGATCTGTTCGTCGGTGAGCTTTTGCCGGCTCAAAAGGGCCGGGCGGGCACCGGGATTCTGCACGCGGCTGAGGATGCTCTTGCCGTTGATGAAGTTGAGTGCTTGCAACATGTTCGAGCCGTTGTCGCGCTCGCATTCGCACGCGTCCATCCGTTGCGGCTTGCCGAAGAGTTTGAGGAAGGAGTTCTCCACGTTGCCGTCCGGCAATTGAGCGGCCCGGAAACCGCCGGGAACGCCGCCGAATGCCTCGGGGATGCCGGTGGCCTGCGTCAACGAATCGAGCAAGGCTTCTGCGGGAACCCGTCGCGGCATGGCGTGCGAGAAATTCTGCTCGTCCATCTTGTTGGAATCGTTCGGCACGCTGGTGCGCTGGTAGGTCTCCGAACTCACGATCTGCCGCATCAGGTGCCGGACGTCGAACTTGCTGGCGATGAAATCGGCCGTCAGGGCGTCGAGCAGGGCGGGATTGATCGGGAATGCGAGCACGAACATTTGGCCCGGACCGCGGATCGTTTTTCAAAGTCACCTGGGTGAAGAACGACGCCATGCCGTAGTAGTCGGCCTGTGTCCAGTTCTCGAGCGGATGCGTATGGCAACGGGCGCACAACATGCGCACGCCGCAGAAGACTTGCGTCACGCGTTCGACGGTTTCATTCGTGTCCTTCGATGCGGCGTAATAGACCGTGGCCGGGTCTTCGTGGATGCTCCCCTTCGAGGTCAGAATCTTCCGTGCGAATTCGTCGAGCGGCATGTTCGAAGCCACCGACGAGCGGATAAATTCCCGGAATTGGTAAACCGAAGGCGAGCCCGCATTGTTGCGCGAGTTCTGGAGCAGATCGCCCCACTTCAACGACCAGTGATCGACGAATTCCGGACGCTCGAACAGGGAATCGATCAGTTTCGCCCGTTTGGTCGAGGTCGTGTCGGCGAGAAAGGCGCGAATCTCGTCCGGCTTCGGCTGCACGCCGATCA